>NZ_SSOI01000049.1:0-41306 GCF_029873175.1 Pseudomonas sp. BN505 | reverse complement strand
CCCCTGTCAGTGGTCAGGAGGATTTTCAGCAGGAGGCTGTTAGCTATGGACTCAGTTAGGAGCTGCTATCACCCTATCGATGCCGCCATCCTTTGGTGCGACCTCGCCAACCACACAGCGGAGATATTGCAGGTCGAGATTGCTCATTCCGGTGAGCTATTAAAGCATTTTCCACAGTGGCCCGACCTTCACTTTCATGTAGAACAAATATACGAGGCTGTAGCCTGCGGTGAGCTACCGGCAACCTTCTTAGGAGGTCCGATTACGCCTAACAACCCCTCCGAACGCGTGTATTGGTCTATTCGTCGGCCGGATCTACGGACGTGGTTTGCGCTGAACCACCCTGAAGATAAGCCCGCGTTTCTATTTCCCAAGAACACCGACCACCTTGAGTGCGTGAATCTCAGCGTTTTTTTGGCTGTGCAAGCCGAGCGAGACTTCTACGCGCGCGAATACGAAAAAATGCATCAGGCTTTTGATTCGCTCGTCGAAGAGATGGCTGCCTATAAAAAGCAAGAGCACGAATTGGCATCACAATTCGAGGCGGCTGGGCCTGCATCCGAGGCATCCACCAAGGTGCACCACACGATTATTGGGGCCCTGCTCGCGATCATGCTGGAAAAGTCGAAAAGCGGCCAACCGCGATCAATCTACAAGACCCAGACTGCGGTAGTCGATGCCATCACTACGCTGTTCCCCGGTATTGCTGGGTTGAGCAAACGCACCCTTGATCGGAAATTTGCACAGGCTCGCCGTCTGTTAGCCCAGGCGGTAGAGGCAGAACATCGAATTGCCAGGCAATGACCGCCATTGCCTGGCAATGATTTTCTAAACCAACGGGCCTTCACTGACTGTCACATCCCACTGCGCGCCACATGGCGCTAAGGAGTGACAGAATGCAACCTGCCAGCCCTGCCCCAGCTTCCGCCGATCGCCACATCATGCGCCGCGATGAGGTGGAACAAAAAACCGGCTTCAAACGCTCACACATCTACAACCTGATGAAGGCCGGACTATTCCCGCAATGCCGGCGCATCGGCACCCGTGCGGTCGGTTGGGACTCGCTGGAGATCGAGCAGTGGGTTCAGGATCGCCTGTCTGTTCGGGAGTAGTGCCATGAAAGTCCTTTCGCTGATCTCGACCAAGGGCGGCGCCGGCAAGACCACGGTTGCCGCCAACCTCGGCGGCCTACTTGCCGACGCCGGCTTGCAGGTGCTGCTGCTCGACCTGGACAGTCAACCGACGTTGTCCAGCTACTACGCCCTGTGCGAGTCACGTGAAGCGGGCAGCTACGAACTGATCTCGCAGCGGCTCACGGTTGCCGAGCAGATCATTTCCGTCACCGCTATCCCGCGGCTTGAACTGATCGTTTCCAACGACCGCGCGGGCCACCTGGGCACCGTACTGCTGCACGCGCCCGATGGCCGACTGCGCCTGCGCAACCTGCTACCCGCATTTGCCGATCAGTACGATGTGCTGATCGTCGACACCCAGGGCGCGCGCAGCGTGGTGGTGGAAATGGCCATCCTCGCCTCCGATTGTGCGCTATGCCCGTTGCCACCGGAAATGCTCGCGGCACGCGAACTGCGCCGCGGCACGCTCGGCCTGTTCGAAGAGCTGGAACCCTACCGCTACCTTGGCGTGGACTTGCCCCCGGTGAAACTGCTGCTCAATCAGGTGAACGCCAATCGGCGGGACACCTGCCTGATCATGCAGAGCCTGCGCAACACCTTTGCCGCCGACCCGCATGTCAGCGTCTGCAACACGGTGATTCCCGATCGCGTCGCGTACCTCAATGCCGCGTCATTGGGACTGCCGGTGCATCGGGTCGAGTCGAAAGCCGCCCCTCGATCGCGCAGTCGCTGCGCGGCCGATGTCATGCGGGCACTGGCCAATGAACTGTTCCCTGAGTGGGAGCAGCGACTGGCCCAGACCAGGATCCGTGCGCGCTCTTATCCCAACAGCGTTGCCTCAGTGGAATGCATCACCGGCCGACCAGCTTAGTGCCACGTTCATCCCTCGCTGCCTCACTCACGCGGCCGATCGGAAAGGCCTGGGCAGTCCGTCTGCATTGACAGATCAAGGGCAAGTTCATGAAACCGCCAACCTCCGAAGACATCACGCGCCAGCTCCAGCACGGGCACTTCCCACAGCGGGTAACACAGCTGCCGCCCACCGATCCCGACTGCGATACACCGATGGTCGTGACCCTGGAGCAACTGCGGCCCTACGAGCACAACCCGCGCTTCATCCGTAACCCGTTATACGAGGAATTGAAGGCCTCCATCCGCGACCGCGGCCTGGATCAGCCCCCGTCCATCACACGCAGACCCGGTGAGCCGCAGTTCATCATCCGCAACGGTGGCAACACCCGCCTGAGTATCCTCGGTGAGCTGTGGCAGGAAACCCGCGAGGACCGCTTCTTCCGCATCCACTGCTTGTTTCGCCCCTGGCAGTCGGAACTGCATACGCTGCTGGGCCATCTGGCCGAAAGTGACCTGCACGGCCAACTCACCTTCATCGAGCGTGCACTGGCCGTGGCCAAGTTCCGCGACATGCTGCTGATAGACGGCAGTAGCCTGAGTCAACGCGAACTGGCGGCGCAACTATCCGCCGGCGGCTACCCGATCTCGCAATCGCACATCAGCCGGATGCTGGACACGCTGGAGCACCTGCTGCCGGCTATCCCGCAGACCTTGTACGCCGGCTTAGGCAGACCTTCGATCGAGCGAACCCTTAGCCTGCGTCGACGTGCCGAATCGGTGTGGAATCGATACGTTGCGACACAGTTGGATTTCACCGCGCTATGGTTGGAGGTGCTGTCCACGTTCGACTGCACAACCGCCGAGCTGGACACCGCCGAGCTGCAGGACGAACTGCTCGCACAGATGGCGAAATCCTTGGACCAGTCACCACGCCTGCTGGCGTTGGAGCTGATCCAGGATAGTGGCCAACCATCACGTCAGCCACTTACGTCCGGCATGTCCCTGTCTCCCCCGCTGAGCGTGGGCCAAGACACCGATGCTACTTCCGGCAGTGAGCCTGAATCTCCCACGGGGCTCCACTCACCGGAACCGGCCTGCCCTCTGCAACCCGCTGACAGACAACCCGAACAGGCAGACCAGACGAAGCCTCCCGCCGCCGCCCGAGAACAGGTATATAGTCCAACTCCGCCACCGCCCGCTCGGCCTGCCAATCTCGGCAATGCTGGGCTTCAGTGCTTGCCCGACTCACTGGACACCATCTGGCCGATACCGCCGGCTCTGGAAGACCTGGTGCAACTGCGCCAAGCCTGCGCGCAGCTGGCCAGCGAACTGGCTGGCTACGCCAATGCACCACACATGGTCTGCGCCACGGAAGAAGGCCTGGGTTTCTCGTTGGCGCCCGATACAGCAACGCCTTCGACACCCCACCGCACCGGGATTCAGCTGCTGTTGGGCGCACTGTTGCGCGTGCAGGATGACGTTGCTTGGGAGCAACGGCAGCAACTTCCGGCAGCGCTGTTCGGCCAACTGCTGCTGGGTGCCTACGACCTGCCACTGATCGAGCGCCCACCGCTCGCGATCGGGATTGAGCGGCTCCCCGATCCTCAATTGGCGCAACTGTTTTCACTTATCCGGCTCTCTCGACGCCTGATCGAACTCACGCTGTCGTCCACCCGCTGACCCCCGGAGGTGCCGCATGAGCACGTCGTTCAATTTGCTGAACCACGCCATGTTGAACCAGGTCCTGCATGAGCTGCGCCATGGCCGGCTGCAACGGTGCAAGGCCTTGGGCCTCGGCGACGAGGACATCGAGGTGCTCCAGTCGCTGCCGCCCACCACCTTGTCCCACCTGGCGCATACCACGATCGCCTGGGTCGAGATCAAGGTCGACACCACGGTGCTGCGTCGCCTGATCGCCCAGGCCGAACGCGACGAACTGAACGAGCGGCTGATCAACCGTGCCCTCAAGCTTGGGGCGAGCTCGAACATCATGTACCGCTGCTTCGGCCTCGACCACTCCGACACGGCGTTGCGTCGGCGAATCCTGAAGATCGAGACCCATCGCGGCCGCCCTGTCCAGCTCAGCGAAGCCCAGGAACATGCCGTGTGGAACCGTTGGCGCCAGTTGCGAGCTGAAGATCCGGACAGCGAGCCGCTGGACGCGATGATGATGCTGGCCGAGGAACAACAGATCAGCCTGACCCTGATTTGGCAGCAGATCGAGCTATACGGAGGTATCCCATGCTGAACTTCTACACCGTGGACTGGGCTGATGTGGTGCGCCAGAGCATGGTCACGCTCAAGCGTTGTCTGGAGCAGGCCGAACAAGCCAGGGCCGCCCGTGCGCTGGCTGAGGGGCCATGCTTCGTGTACTACGGCAGCCACGATCCGTTACCGCGGGGATTGCTGCAGGATCGCCGGCTCACACCCGTGGAGCGCAATCTCTGGTTGGTGCTGCGCTGGTTGATCACCGAACGGCAAATGCGTACCCCACGGTATCAGGACCTTCAGCCGTACCTGGCGACCAGCCCCTGTGGTGCGCAGGCTTCACGCGAGACCATCGCCCGCGCGCTGAACGTGCTGCGCGCTACCCGCTGGCTCAGCCTGAGCGAACGATATCGCGATTCGCAGGGTTGCCTGCGCGGCTGTGTCTACGTACTGCACGACGCGCCGCTGTCACCCGCACAAGCCATCGACCAAGATGCCGGTTACCTGCCCCTGATCTGCCAAAACCTGTCCCATGCCACCAAAGGCGTGCGCGATCTCGCTCAACACCTCCTCCAGGAGCTACGGGCGGATCCAGAGGTGACTGACGAGGCCTTGGCCATGATGGCTTCGCTCCCCGCATCAGGCGCTCAACAGGCCTTGCCGCTGCAGGACGACAGCCATGCCGAGCATTCCGAACGAGGCGAGGCGTACAGCGTTCGGTTTGCCACAGCGTCCTCGACCGATTCCGAACCCAGCGCGAATGTCCCGGCTCCGGCTGCCGTTCGGATTCCAGCGCACGACCGTACCGTACAAAAACAAAGCAAAAAAAGTACAGTACCGCCCGCCTCGGCCAGTGGCAGCGCCGCTTGGCCAGAGGGTCTGCAGTTGAGCCCGACTGAACAGCGCCGGGCAGTCCAGGCGCTGCGCCAGCTCGAGCCCGAACAGCGACAAGCGGTGATCAATGAAGCAGCCGTTCGCTGCAGCCGCGGCGACATTCGCAAGCCGATTGCATATCTGTTGGGGCTGATCAAGCGGGCGTGCCAAGGGGACTTCACCCTGTGGGCCGCCCGTAGCGATGCCCCGCTAGCACCGCGCAAGCGCATTCGCCCGCCAGAGCCAGCTGATGAGCGCTCACGGGAGTCCGGAAGCCGGGTGGCCTCGCCGCTGGCCAAGGCGTACCTAGAGCAGCTCAAGCTTCGCTGCGGTGTCGTGAGCGGGGCAACGTAACAGCGCGCTGAGTCTTCCAGGTCTCCAACGTTCAGCGGACCGCAATGGATTTGATCACAGTGGCATCACTCCAGTGACGTCTTCTAGCCAGACACAATCGCTCGAGGAGTGTGATCTGCGTGATGGGTGTAAGGTCGCAGCTTTGACCAATGCCAAGATGAAATAGTTAGCTGCGTTGGCACTCAGCGGATTTGATCACAGTGGCATCAATGTGAGGACCTTCGAGAGTAGGGGCAATGTGAGCCCATCGCGTTCACATTGATCACTGCCAGGTTGCCCGAGAGCGCAGATCGTCGGCGTCATTCCGACGGCGAGGATCTGGCAATGGTCGACCACTACCAGCTCAACCTGGGTTCACTGCGCAGCAGCATCACCCTCACCCTGCACACGCATCACGCAGCACGACTGTGGCAAGGCCGTGCCGCACGCGAAGGCGTGTTCGGCATCATGGGTATGGCGGGCTACATCAGCGTGACCAACCTGCTCAAGCAGGCGAGCAGTCAGGACGACCCCTTCGCCGACTGGTTCATGCTGCAACTCGAAGACAAGGTACTGCAGGCCAAGGCCGAGCTGCTGACATTGACCGAGCAAGTCAAACTGGTCGAACGGGATTTACCCACCCAGGTCAGCGTTGGCGACAACCTGAACATCCACCCTGTCACCCTGCCCTTGTTCATCGGCAGCCAGCTGGGGTTTCTCGCCGTCTACCTGCTGACCGACTACGACAGCCTGGTGCGTCGCGTGCTGCTCGCCCACCACACCGCGCTGATCGGCCGGGTCGACATGGAACACTGGATCGATCGTGGCGCCCACCTGCTGCGCAGTCTGTTCAGCATGGCGCAGCAGTATCGACTGGCCGGGGTCAGCCGGGATGACATGGCCGCCAACAACGCCCGCGCCCGCGAGGCCATCGACAAGTTCGGCACCCCACCTCAGGACATTCTCGAAGGTACGCGACGCTCGCAATTTGCGCCGCCCATCGTGCGCGCCGCCAAGCCCGCACTGCCCGCTGAGACCGATCAACTTGATGACGACGTGGAACCTTCGCCCGGCGCCCCCGCCGAAGGCGGTGCAGCATGACCCTGGCCGAAGCGATCGCCCATTGCCTGTCATCCGAGGCCTATCGCGAGTTTGAACACAGTGCCTCTCTAAAAGGCCTTTTAAAGCCTTTTAAGGGTAAGGGGGAGCTGTTCCAGTACGCCGAGACAATCAAACAGCTGCGCGGCGAACTCGAGACGCTGATGGCCGCGATGCTGGCGATCATGGCGCAGCCACCCTTCTCGTTACTCGAGTTGCGACTGAGTGTCCAGCACAGCTCCCAGGGCGCATGCTTCCTCCGCTGGCGCAGCCCGGACTTCAAGCGCATGGGCGTGGAGGTCTGGGAGCAGGTGATGGCGCATCCGTTGCTGCAGCCGGAGTTGCGCCAGGCGCTGTACCAGCTGGAGGCCAACCGGATCGTCCTCAACCTGCAGATGAGCAGCCTGAACTCGCTCTATCGCCAGGTCCTCATGGGCGCCCTCAAGCTCGCGTATGCCGATGACGTCCTTTTCGATACCACCACCGAGGAGAAACACCCATGAGCACGTTCTTTGTTGGCGAAGGCAATATCGGCAGTCCCCCTGAGTTTCAGGAGTTCAACAACAACCCGGACGAGCCAAAGCGGCTGCTGCGGTTGAATGTCTATTTCGACAATCCGGTACCGCGCGAGGGCGGCTATGAAGATCGCGGCGGCTATTGGGCGCCGGTCGAGCTCTGGCACCGCGATGCCGAACACTGGAGCACCTTGTACCAGAAAGGTATGCGCGTCCTGGTCATGGGCCGAACGGTCAAGGATGAGTGGGAAGACAGCGAGGACAATGCCCGGGTGACATTCAAGGTTGAGGCGCGGCACATCGGCATCCTGCCGCATCGTCTGGCCGGCGTATCCATGCGCGAAAAGGCCAGTGACAGTGGGGGCAGCAGCCGCAAGCCGGCCGGCAAGAAAACCACCCGCAAGTCGACCTGAGCGGGTGGACGTCAGTGGAACCGTGCCCTTCAGCGCGATACTGCTCAGTCGCGGGGCCCCACGCGGCGGGCGACGCCATGCAGGTCGTCCCCCTCGATCAACCCTTTGACCTCCGCCAGGTACTGGTCCAGGGCAAGGAACGCCCGCCAGTGCGCGGGCGCTTCCTTGACCCACGCGATCAACCTGGCCCTCGCCGCCTGATCGTCCGGTTCCTGATGGGTAGCCATGAACAACTCGCAGGCCTTGATCGCTAACGCATCCGCTTCATGCTGCTCACGTTCGTCCAATCCGCTATCTCCGTGTGACGGTCAGGTCACCGTACTCTCATTGGGTGATACGCCCTGATAGGTCGATAGTCAACCGTTCAGGGCGTTCATATCTTCGGGTGGCTGGTCAACCAAACGGGTTGAATTGGAGAGCCGCCCCGTTGCCAGTCAAAGAGCCTAGCCCACAACACATCGGCCGCCAGTTGGCCAAGTACCGCCGTGCCCAGGGCTTTACCCAGGCGCAAGTCGGTGAGCGCCTCGAGATCGGTACCGAAGCGGTGTCGCGCATGGAGCGTGGCAAGGTCGAGCTGACCGTGCCCAAGCTGCTGCAGTTGGCGGATATGTATGGATGTCCGGCCGATGAATTGCTGCTGGCCATCAGTCCTCGGCCACAGGACCAGGGGCAAAAGATTGCCCCACTGATCAAGGACCTTGGCGAGACGGACAAGCAATTTGCCTTGGACCTTCTGCAGACCGTGACCGCGCACCTCTCGCAACGGTAAGTCGCTCGCCGCTGGTGGTTACATCGATATGATCTCGACCAGTTCAGCTTTTCCCTAGCGCTCCCCTGTCACGCGACCACCCTGTCGGTACCTGACCGAGAGGGCCACGTCATGCGCCTCTACATTTGCGAAAAACCGTCCCAAGCCCGCGATATCGCTCGCGTGCTGCAGGCCCATCGTCACGGCGATGGCTGCCTGCAGGGCACGGGGGTGACCGTAACCTGGTGCGTGGGGCACTTGCTGGAGACCGCGCCGCCAGAAACCTATGGTCAACAGTTCAAGCGCTGGTCATTGGAGCACCTGCCGATCATCCCGCAGCACTGGCAACTGGTGGCGAAGCCCAAGGTGGCGGCGCAGCTGAAGGCGATCAGCCGGCTGCTGCAGAACTGCACCGAGGTGGTGATTGCCACCGATGCCGACCGCGAGGGCGAGATGATTGCCCGGGAGATCCTCGAACGCTGCCAGTATCAGGGGCCGATACTGCGCCTGTGGCTGTCCGCCCTCGACGACGCCTCGATCCGCCGGGCCCTGGCGGCGTTGCGGCCGGGTGAGCAAACCCTGCCGCTGTACCACGGTGCCCTCGCCCGGTCACGGGCCGATTGGCTGGTTGGCATCAACCTAAGTCGATTGTTCACCCTGCTCGGTCGCCGCGCCGGCTTCGACGGTACACTGCCCGTGGGCCGTGTACAGACACCGACCCTGCGCCTGGTGGTTGAACGTGACCGCGCCATCGCCAGCTTTGTCGCCCGGCCGTTCTGGACCATGGACGTTGTGCTGCGGGATGACGGGGCTGAGTTTGAGGCACGCTGGCAGCCACCTGCTGCACACTGCGATGATACCGGTCGCTGCGTTGATCAGGTGGCGGCCGAGCGGGCTGCCCGGCGCCTGGCAGCTGCGCGTTCAGCACACGTCGAGCGGGTCGACGTTGAACGCGTGACGGAGGGGCCGCCCTTGCCGTTCGACCTGGGCACGCTGCAGGAGGTCTGTTCGGCCAAACTCGGCCTGGGCGCGCAGGAAACCCTCAGTGTGGCGCAGGCACTGTACGAAACCCACAAAGTCACCACCTACCCTCGCAGCGATTGTGGCTACCTACCCGAGAGCATGCTGGACGAGGTACCGCGTGTACTAAAGGCCTTGGCCGCAGCCGACCCGATGCTTGGCCAGCGCTTCAAGGAACTCGATCCGACACGGCGGTCCCGCGCCTGGAACAGCAGCAAGGTCACCGCCCACCACGGCATCATCCCCACCGCCGTGGTGATCCCCCTGGATCAGTTGTCCGAGCGCGAGCGCGCCGTGTACACCCTGATCCGCGCCCGCTACCTGGCGCAGTTTCTGCCTCAACACGAATACCTGAAGACCCAGGTGCAGTTGCGCAGCCAGGCCGATCAGTTGCTGGCCCGCGGCAAGCAGATCCAGGTACGTGGCTGGAAGGCCGTGATCGACGAAGCCGACGCCAGCGAACCGACCGAGCAAACGCAGCGGCTCCCCACCTTGCAGGAAGGTGCGTCGGTTGGTGTGCGAGACGCCAAGGTCAACACGCAGCGCACCCAGCCGCCCAAACCCTACACCGAGGGCACACTGGTCAAGGCGATGAAAACCATCGCCAACCAGGTGGCCGACGTGCGCCTCAAGCAAACGTTGAAAGACAGCATTGGCATCGGCACCGAGGCCACCCGCGCCGCGATCATCCAGGGCCTGATCGATCACGGCTACTTGACCAAGAAAAAGCGCAGCCTAGCGGCCTCTGCGGCCGCCCACACGTTGATCGAGGCCGTTCCGCGTGAGGTGGCTGATCCGGTGATGACTGCGGTATGGGAACAGGCGCTGGCACGGATCGAGACCGGTCAGCTGAGTGTCGAGGCGTTTCTCGCCAAGCAATCGGCCTGGCTCACCCAGGTGGTGCGCAGCCAGGCCTCGTTGGACCTGCAGCTACCCCGTTCGAAAGGTCCAGCCTGCCCCGTGTGCCGAAGCCCCATGCGCCAGCGCAAAGGCCGCACCGGCAACTTCTGGTCCTGTGTGCGCTACCCCGACTGCAAGGGTACCAAGCCGTTGAAGGCCAGCGCGGCGCCCGCCAAACCGAAGCGTTCCTGACTGCTTGACGCTGGGGGCCGTCCCTGATGTAGTGAACAGGCCCCTCGCCGTTTGGCGACCCCAGGCCGATTCGCTCCGGGCAGCTCGGCCAGACTCGTTGAGTTCGGAGCCTCTTTCACCGCGCTGTATCGCTGTTCCAGATGTCCAAGGTTCTCGAGACGGATGACCCGTGCGACCTGCTGCAGGCTGCAGGGGTCATCCGCCTCGGCGACGATGCTCAGTGCCGGTGCCCGCCGGCGAAAAAACGGGCGCCGTTTGTGCGCGGATGCGTGCCAGTTATCCCGACCCAGGCCACGACAAGGGTCGGTTGATCAGGGTGACGCGACAGCTGAAGTGAAGCGATGACTTCGCTGTCAATGGGCCGGATCAAGGGTGGCCTCTCTGTTCCTAGCCCGACGACCGTTGGGCTATTTTTTTACGCGTTTGTGTCCACTGCGCTCCACTCATGTCCACACCTCTGAACCCAGTCAAAACCGCTGTTGACGAGCGCTGCGCACCGTTCTATAGATGAACTGCACCGCGCTGTCGTTGACAGCACCAGGTAGCCGGAACCTGCAAGGCTACGCTCTCTCCAGAGTGGTTCCTCCCAAAGTGCGACTAGCGTTCGGCGGCTCGCACGGTTATCGCTCCCCGCGATGATGAGCGCTCTTACACCACTGCTGTTGCACCTGACCTTCCCTTGCGGACTCACCCCCGCCAGGGCCGGTGAATATCCGCGTTTCTCGCAAACAGGAGATTCACCATGACCACGGCAAACACTGCTGCCCCCAGTACCTACTTCAACCTGCACACCCAAGGCATTGGTTACTTGAACCGCGTGCGTGAGGTGCCAGTGCGGCGAGGCCAGCCCTTTATGGCCTGCGACATTGCCGCCTTGCACGGTGCGTCGGATGACGTCGAGTACACCCGCTTCGACTGCAAGGTCGCTGGCGGTGAAGCCGAACGGCTGATCCGCGAACACCTCGAGGATGTCCGTGCCGAACGCAAGGTGCTGATCGCGTTTCGCATTGGCGACCTTTGGGTCGACGCCTTCACCTACGAGAAAGGTGAGCGCAAAGGCCAACCCGGTGCCAGCCTCAAAGGTCGGCTGATCTTCATCGAGTGGATCAAGGTCAACGGTCAGCTCACCTACAAAGCGCCAGATCGGCAGGATGCTTCCTCGGCAGAACTGCCGTCCGAAGCGGCAGAAGAGCATGCGCCGAATCCTTCACACAGTGCCGATCAGGCTCAGGACCAGGCCACGCAGCCTGCCTGAGACGGATGCTCCACCACAGAGGCGCTCGCATGAGCGCCTTTTCTTATCCCCGGAGGTTGCCATGGAGAGTTACTGGCTCTGTGAGGATTGCCTGCATGCCGTGGCCTACGACGACTTTAGCGCGCTGTCGCTGTACTACAGCGAGGTCGAAGTCGACCAGCGAATTGCGCAGATGCGTATCGAGCTGCAGGCGCTAATGCCGCTCAGCGCCGATTTCGATCCGCACACCGGCGTCGGCATCGACCCCTTCTCCACTCGCCCCTGCGAAGCCTGCCATTCCCCGTTGCACGGCACCCGTCATCGTTTCACCCGCCTGTGACCGCCTGATCCCACACACCGGAGGCCTCCTCCCGGAGCGCTTCTGCACACGAGGCTCTGCTCATGAACACGCCCTTGACCCTGGTCGAGCCCCTCGACCCCGCCCTGACCCAGCGCGCCCACGAAGATGCGTTGATCAACGAAGCTCTGCAGCTGCTGGACCAACGCTATTTCCAGCGCGGCGAAGTACTCATCACGCCAGCCGACGCCGCATCCTACCTGAAGCTGCGTCTAGCGCCTTATCACCACGAGGTGTTTGCCTTGCTCTATCTCGACTCACAGCACCGCGTGCTGGACTTCGAGGTGCTGTTTTTCGGCAGCATCGATGGGGCCTCGGTGTACCCCCGTGAAGTGGTGGTCAAGGCGCTGGCACACAACGCCGCCGCAGTCATCCTCAGCCACAACCACCCTTCCGGCTGCCCTGAGCCCAGCGGCGCCGACCGCGTGCTGACTACACGCCTGATCGAAGTGCTGGCGCTGGTCGAGGTCCGCGTTCTGGACCACATCATCGTTGGCGAAGGTCAGCCCCTGTCCCTGGCCGAATATGGCTGGATCTAACCCTCTCTCTCGCCACCGCCTGCATGGGGTGGCGTTCTCTTTTAACTGGAGCGCCACCATGCTCACCTCAACCCCCAACCCCTTTGCCCGCGGCTTCCATGCGCTCTCCTGCGAGCGCGTGGTCCAGATCCACTACGACGACCAGTGCCCACCCTGCTACCGTCCTCTGCACACCGCCCAGTTGGACCTGGACGACGATCACATCAACTGCCAGGCGTGCGTGTTCGATGACGACTGTGCCGTCATCACGGAAGGCCAGGATGTCTCTGGCTTCCTTCGCATGCAATTGCCCGCAGACGGCGTGGTCACCACTGTGCTGTACCAGGTCACCGCTGAGCGGCTGAGTGGCTCGGTACACGTTGGCGATCTTCCCAGCTTGGAAGCGGCGGAGCATGTGATGCAGCAGCTGTCCTTTGCCACCGGCCACTACAGCCGCAGCTGGGAGATCAGCTCATCCCATCTACCGGCCGAGGAGTACGTCTACCTTGAGCAGTTGGCCCGCAGCGAACGACCGGCCGGTTTCTTTGAATGCTTCCAGTTGGTCAGCAACCGATCCCTCGGCTGCAAACTGTACTCGACTCCCTGGCACCGCAGTGCCCATGTAGAAGGCTTCGGCTGCTCAGCGGCGGATGTCTGCATTCGCCTGTTGGATGAGCAGGTGCCAACGGTGTTGATGACCCTGTTGTTGCTGGCCGGCCAGGCCGACACGCGCTTCCTGGTGTTCGATCCCGATGCAGCCCCGCTGGCAGGACTGCCGGTGTTTGCTGACGATTGACCCAAGGCGCCCTGCAGGGCGCCTTTTTCATGTGTTGGGCTCGATAAACAGGGCGGGCAACTTCGGTTTTTCAGTGGGTGCACCTTGCGTGCGTTGCCAAGGTGTCGGCACCTACTGTCGAGACCTGCTCATGCCCACGCCCGCACTTCCTTACCTGGTCCTGATGCTCGCGCTGGCGGGCTGCAACACGTCGCCTGCTATCACCCCAGCGACAGCGCCACCCAAAGCCGCTCCAGCTCCGCCCCCCCCTTCCAAGCCGTTGTCAGAGTCACCAGCATGGGTCCACCAGGACCGCTACACCCTGGTCAACACGCGACCGACGCTGGAGCAACGCCAGCCACTGTTCCAGCTCATCACCGTGCAGATTGCGCCGGCGCTGCACGCGACGGTCGGTGATGCCCTGCACCACGTGTTGCAGCGCTCGGGCTACTCACTCTGCGCCAACCGCGCCGAAGTCACGACCTTGTTTAGCCACTCACTGCCGGCCGTACAACACCAGCTTGGGCCGATGGCGCTGCTGGACGCCTTGACCATCCTCGGCGGCCCGGCCTGGCGGCTCGTGATCGACCCGGTCGAACGCAGCGTGTGCTACGAACTTCGCGCACCGGTGCCCCTCCCACCTCACCCGCCAATGGAGATCGCGCCATGAAGGTCCATCACTTTCAGGCCCTGGTGCTCGGGGCTCTGTGCCTCGGCGCCGCCGTACTGGCCGCCGTGACCTACAACCACCAGCAACAACTGACCGCGCTCCTGGTCGCCGCTGATAATGCGCCAGCCGATCCAGCCCCGGCGCTGCGTCGGGAACTCGATGCACTCGACGCCACCCTCGCTGCACTTCCACCGCAAGTGAACGCGCTGGGCGAGCATCAGCGCCAACAGGACGCGACTTTCGCGACGCTGAGCAAACAGCTGGATGAGGTGAGCGCTTCGCTCAAGGCCATTGCAGCGGTGCCGCTGGGTCCGACCAAGGCCGATCTGGCCGCGCTGGAACAACGATTGGGCAACGCCGAAACCGCCGTCCAAGCCCTCGAGGCTCGACCGGCTCCGCCATCCGCACAGCCCCAGCCTGCAGCCCCCGCCAAATCGGCCGCCAAAGCCCAAGCCCCGACGCCGCCATTCACCTTGCTGGGTATCGAGACCCGTGGTGATGTCCGGTTTGTCTCGGCCCTGCCGGCCGGCGCGCACGCCCTGTCAACCGTCCACCTGCTGCAGCCCGGTGACAGTCTGAACGGCTGGCACCTCAAGGCCATTCGCGAGAACCAGGCCGAGTTCCAGGTGCGTGGCCTCGGCGAACGTTCGCTGTCCCTGCCGTAACGAGGTGCGTATGGTCCGGTTCACCACCCTCTCGTTGCTCCTACTCCCCATCTGCCTGGTAACAAGCCCAGGGTGGAGCGCACCCGCCACGGTTGAAACCGAGCAGCAGCCCAGCGAGCACGCCCCGCTGCAGCAAGCCCGTTCCGCAGCACAGGCCAAGGCCTGGGGGCTAACTGATGACGAATGGGCCGAGTTCGAGCGCCTGCAGAGCGGCCCACGCCAGTACTGGTCTCCGCAACTCGACCCGTTGACCACCCTGGGCGTGGAAGCCGACTCTGACCAGGAGCGTCAGCGCTACGCCGAGCTGCAGGTACGACTCGAAGCCAAGCGTGCCGCGCGCGAACTCGCCTATCAAAAAGCCTATTCCGCGGCCTGGGGACGTCTATTCCCGGGATTGCTGCCGGTTCAGGGAATGAGCGATGCCGCAGCCCCATCGAGCAACCCGCGCTATGCGGTGTTTGTGGAGGACCCGTGCTCGACCTGTCAGGCCAGCCTCCGCCAATGGCTGAGCACCGGCGCCCATCTGGACGTTTACTTGGTAGGCAGCCAGGGTGACGATGCGCGCATTCAGCAATGGGCGCGCAAGGTGGGCATTACCCCTGCCCAGGTTGGCAGCGGCCAAGTCACGCTCAATCACGACCGCGGCCGCTGGTTCGCCCTCGGCGCCAACCGCCCACTGCCCGCGCGGTTTCAACAGGTGGAAGGGAAATGGCAACGCGTCGACTGACCCTCGCCCTGGCCCTGATGGGGGTGACTGCCGCCCATGCAGGCAGCCTACCTCCACCGGCGTACCAGTTGGCCGCCGCCCAGGCCGGCATTCCGGCCTCGGTGCTGTTCGCCATTGCCCAGCAGGAGAGCGGCACGCCGCTGCGTGGTCGGCTTGTTCCCTGGCCGTGGACCTTGAATGTGGCCGGCACGCCGCAGCGTTTCGCCACTCGCGACCAGGCCTGCTCCGCACTCACCGTGGCGCTCACCCGGCATGACCCCAAGCGCATCGATGTCGGCCTAGGACAAACCAACCTGGGTTACCACCCGGAGCGTTACCTCACCGCCTGCGATGCCCTCGATCCGCGTAGCAACCTCGCCGTCACCGCCGACCTGCTGCGTGAGCACTACGCCGACGTCGGTGACTGGGTCATGGCCGCAGGCCGCTACCACCGGCCTGCGGGTGGCGCCCCGGCGGCGCGCTACCGCACGCAGTTCAGCCAGCACTGGCAGCGCATTGAAGCCGCCACGTCCAGCCGTGGAGGACCGCGCTCATGATTGAGCTTCGCCGGGGCGGACTGATCAGCAGGTTGGTGTGGTCGTTAGCTGTCGGGACATGGCTTGGGCCAATGGCCCCAGCCCTGGCCGCTGAATCGGCCACACCGGTCGAACGGCCCGATCCACGCACACTGAACTGGGTATTGCCGGTGCACAGCGCGCGCCTCACGCCGGGTGAGGTGCCGCGCAGAGCATTGGATCTGCCAGGCATGGTCCCGCTGTTCTTGGTTGGTGCGGACGCCGCCTCATTGGCCTGGCTGGCGCAGCACGCGCCGGCCTTGAAGCGGTTGGGCGCCAACGGCCTGGCCGTTGAGGTCGCCGATGCGGCGGCGCTGCGGCGCATCCAGGCTATAGCACCTGGTTTGGCCATCTGGCCGGTCAGTGGCGACGACATTGCCGAGCGGCTGGAGCTGGAGCACTACCCCGTGCTGATCACACCGACTGGCTTGGAGCAGTGAGGTAGCGCAATGGGCGATCATGCGATGGAATCTTTGCTGCGCCCAGCGGTGGAGTTGTACACCGTGGGGATCTGTGCCGGTGCCGGTGCGCTGTGCCTGCATTCGCCTTGGGCGGTAGCCCTGTCGCCGGAGGTCGGTGCTGGCATGGCCCTGGCCTACACCGCCTTCGGCCTCAAGCGCCTCAATGAGGCCCGCATTGTCCTGCGTTATCGGCGCAACATCCGCCGCCTGCCCCGCTATTCGCTGACCAGCCGACAGATCCCGGTCAGCAGCAAACGCCTGTTCATGGGCCGTGGCTTTCGCTGGAGCCGCCTGCACACCCAACGCTTGCTGGAGGCGCAAGACCCCGCGCTCGCCCGCTACGTCAACCAGTCAGCGGCCTACCAGTGGGCCAGACGCCTGGAGCACCTCCTGGAAAAGGCGCCGTCAGGGTTCTCCCTCCTGCCACGGGTGACCGCCTGGGACAGCCCGCTCAACCCGGTACGACCGCTGCCGCCAGTGGGCGGTTCACCGCTGCTGCACGGCGTCGAACCCAATGAGCAGGAAGCCTCCTTGCCACTGGGCGAGCGCGTGGGCCATACCCTGGTCCTGGGTACCACCCGGGTCGGCAAGACACGCCTGGCTGAGGTCTATATCACCCAGGACATTCACCGGCCAAGTCAGGAAGTGGTGATCGTCTTCGACCCCAAAGGTGATGCCGACCTGCTCAAACGCATGTACGTGGAAGCGCGACGCGCCGGCCGTGAACATGAGTTCTACGTCTTCCACTTGGGCTGGCCTGAGATCTCCGCTCGCTACAACGCCATCGGCCGCTTCGGTCGGATCTCGGAAGTGGCCACCCGCATCGCTGGCCAGCTGAGCGGTGAAGGCAACTCGGCAGCGTTTCGCGAGTTCGCCTGGCGCTTCGTCAACATCATCGCCCGGGCCCTGATCGAGCTCGGCCGGCGCCCCGATTATCTGCAGATCCAGCGCCATGTGGTGAACATCGATGCGTTGTTCATCGAATACGCCCAGCACTTCTTTGCCCGTCATGATCCGCAGGCGTGGGAGACCATCGTTGATCTCGAGGCTCGCCTTAACGAGAAGAATGTGCCGCGGCACATGATCGGCCGTGAGAAACGCGTGGTCGCCATCGAGCAGTACCTCACCGCCAAGCGCTTGTTCGACCCGGTGATGGACGGCCTTCGTTCGGCGGTGCGCTACGACCGCACGTACTTCGACAAGATCGTCGCCTCGCTGCTGCCGCTGCTGGAAAAGCTCACTAGTGGTAAGACAGCCCAGTTGCTGGCCCCCAACTATTCCGACCTGGACGATCCACGACCCATCTTCGACTGGCTGCAGGTGATCCGCAAACGCGGCATCGTCTACGTCGGCCTGGATGCACTCTCCGATGCCGAGGTCGCCGCAGCGGTCGGCAACTCGATGTTTGCAGACCTTGTCTCGGTGGCCGGACACATCTACAAACACGGCATCGACCACGGCCTGCCGGGTTCCTCCAGCGCGGCCGAAAAGGTTCCCATCAATCTGCACGCCGACGAGTTCAACGAGCTGATGGGCGACGAGTTCATCCCACTGATCAACAAAGGCGGCGGTGCCGGCATCCAGGTCACCGCCTACACCCAGACCTTGAGCGACATCGAGGCACGTATCGGCAGCCGGGCCAAGGCCGGCCAGGTCATCGGCAACTTCAACACGCTGCAGATGCTGCGCGTACGGGAAACCGCGACCGCCGAACTGCTGACCAATCAACTGCCCAAGGTAAACGTCCAGACCCGTACCCTGGTCTCCGGCGCAACCGACACCGCTGATCCCGACGCACGTACCGACTTCACCTCCTCCTCACAGGACCGGGTCACTTCCACCGCCGTGCCGCTGATCGAACCCGCACACATCATCGCCCTGCCCAAGGGCCAGATGTTTTCGTTCCAGGAAGGCGGGCAACTGTGGAAAGTGCGAATGCCGCTGCCCAAACCGGCCAGCGACGATGCGATGCCGATGGATCTGCAGGCTCTCGCTGCGCGCATGCGCGAGTCCTACAACGCCAATGCGGGCAGTTGGTGGAGCAGTGCTGGCGGTGCGCCGACAGTCCACTTCGATCCCGAGGTGCCACCACCTGGGCGTAAGCCTGCCCCGTGATCACGTGGAAACCCGCGAGCACTGGAGAGCCTCTATGTCTAATGTCCCAGCCAGCTCACCGCCTGCACAACGACGACCGGGTCTGATCTTCGGCACCCTCGACCTGTGCCTGAGGCTGCTCGGTCTGCTACTCGCCAACTTGGTATTCTCTATCGCACTGGAATTCATCGGCATGCTGTGGTTCTGGCCAGAACAAGGTTGGCATCACAGCCATACCATGTGGCTTAGAGAGTTGACTTGGCTCAGCACTCATTTCAAGACTTCAGTGCTCGTGCAAGAGCCCGCGCAAGCCGCCGCGAAAATCCTTGAGCATCTCAAAGAGTGGGTTGTGGTTCGCTCCGGCTGGGCACAATCCGACGCCCACCTTAAGCTACTCAGTATGGAGTCGTCGCTGCAAGGACAGCTTGCTCAAGCGTATGTCGCTAGCCAGGATTACCTGCTCGCAACTGTGTTCACGGTTTTCACGTTCGTTGTGCGCTTGACCGTCCTCACTTTAGCAACGCCCCTCTTCTTGCTAGTGGTAGTCACCGGACTGGTCGACGGGTTGATGCGCCGCGACCTGCGCAAGTTCGGGGCGGATAGAGAAAGCAGCTTTGTCTATCACCGAGCCAAGCGCACACTAATGCCGCTGGTGATCAGTCCATGGGTGATTTACCTCTCATTACCCTGCTCACTCAACCCTAACTGGGTGCTACTTCCCTGCGCTGCATTGCTCGGATGCATGGTGGCGCTCACTGCTACCACATTCAAAAAATATCTTTGAATGCTCAGTATGCCGCCGGTCTGGCTTCACCAGAGCTATGCCGAATGTCGTCTTGAGACCTCGCTCAGACCGAGCGCTGGCCAGACAAAGGCGCATTGCTCGACAGGGATGAATTCGCAGAAAATGCTCAAGCACGTGCTCCCGACTTTTCATCCGATTGTTGTAGGGTCAAAGAAAGAGCACGTGTGAAGCATGACTACACTTCACCGCCTTTGGCGCGAAACTCATGAAAAAATCTGCCGCCACATTTACTCAGGGATCGTTAAACCATCACGTCAGGAGGATGGCATTTACCAGCGCATTCGGCCTCCTGGCCATTTTTCTGACCGACATCCTAACGCTCACGTATGTAGCTATGCTGCACGATGAGGTGCTTACCGCCGCAGTCGGCATAGCCAAGACGTTGGCGTTTTTCAATTCAAGCCTGGTGGCAGGCACCCTTGTCGCCGCCGGCACCCTGATTTCGCGCAGGCTGGGCCATGGTTCAGGCGCATCTGTACCGGCATTGGCCACGCATGCACTGATCCTCACCGCGCTGCTTTCAATATGTGTGTCAATCATTGAATGGGTTGCCTTGGACTTCTTTGCCAGCCTGCTAGGCGCCCATGCACCTTCCAGCATGCCGGCCAGGCATTTTATCGCCATGACGCTGGTCGCTTCGGTGCTGATGGCGCTTATACAGGCCAGCGCTCAAGCCCTGAGAGCAATTGGCCACGCCGGCCGCGCCCTCACGGTGGTACTGAGTAACGCGGTGTGCCTCAGCATCGTCGATCCGCTACTGATATTCGGCGCTAACCTCAAACTGCCTGGCGCTGGCATGGCGTGCCTGATTGCTGGCCTGGTCGGCTGCCTGGTAGGTTGCCAGCAAGTGAGGAAGCACGTTGGCCTCACCACCCGGGTGCACGTGCGCCTGCTATGGCTATACGGCATGCGGTTGAGCCGCATCGCCTTGCCTTATACCCTTGCCAACCTGGCGATGCCCATCGCCCTGACCTTCACCATGGCCCAGTTGGCCATGTTCGGGGTCTCGGTCATGGCTGGCATGGCGGTCATGGACAGGGTGTTGCAGTTTACCTATTGCCTTTATTTCGCCTTGCCCGGCGCTCTGGTACCGATACTGGCGCAAAACCTCGCAGCACATCGCACTGCACGGTCCCAGGCCGTGCTTCAGAGTGCTGCCAAGTTGGTGGTGATGCATGGTCTGTTCGCGTGGGCAGCCCTGCTCACCATCAGCCCGTGGCTGGGCCGCGCCTTTGCCCTTTCAGGGCCGGGGCTGGCGTTTCTCGAAGACCTGCTCCGCTTTGGCCCAGGGCTGTGGATCATCTTCGGTCTGGACTTTATCGCGATCTCCGTCTTCATTTGCCGAGGACATACCTGTTGGGTCACCGTGTACGCTTGGCTTCGCGCGACACTCGGCACCTTCCCCTTCGTGACGGCGGGCGCAACGTTGTTCGGGGCCAGTGGGGTTATGCTCGGGATGTGGCTGGGCAATGCACTGGTCGCCCTGGCCTCGATCGGCACGGCCATCTGGCTCAACCGGCATGGCGTATACCAGGCGCACGAAGGCTAGAAGTTTTGCCATAATCTTTACCTTTGCCGCTTCACCACAGGCGGCCTACCTCCCACCTCAGCTTGAAGTTGGTTTATGTCAGGTCAGGATCACGAAAGCGAAACGCCCAGCGCACCTACCGTCAAGCGTCGTCGCGCGCCCAAAGGCGAGATGCGTCGTGCGGCACTGCTGGATGCGGCCACGGTGGTATTTGCCAAGGACGGGTACACGGCAGCATCGATGCGTGATGTCGCCGAAATTGCCGGGATCACCACGGTGGGCTTGCTCCATCACTTTCCCAACAAAGTTTCGTTGCTGCAGGCGCTGCTCGACCGCCGCGATCAGCGGGTCACCGAGAAATTTGCCGAACTCGAGATGACGCCAACGCTGGAAAACTTCCTGGCGTTCGTGCGCATGAGCATGAATTTCAGTGTGCAGAACCTGTCCGAGTGCCAGGCGTCGATGATGATCAGCATCGAAAGCCTGTCGGATCAGCATCCGGCATGGCCCTGGTACAAAGAAAAGTTCACGCAGACCCACGCCCACGCGCAGGCACATCTGGCAGCGTTGGCCGAACAAGGGGAAATCCGAGGCGACATCAATGTGGAATCGTTGGCCATCGAGATCTTCGCCGTGATGGACGGCCTGCAGATCCAATGGCTGCGCGCCCCAGACCAGGTCGACGTCGAAACGGTGCTCGACGCCTACCTGTCTCGCCTTGCCATGTACATCAAGGCGTAGCGTACCGGTCAGTACGCCTGGCTGTCGCTGACCTTCACCGCCGCTTGCAGCGGCACTGGCAGCGGGTTGCTGTCACGGGTGGTCAGGTGCTGCGGCATCAGCGTGACCAAAGTGCGTTGCAGGGTGAGGTGTTCCGAATCTGCCCCTACCCAGACCTTGAACTTGCCGGCATCGACGTCCCAACTGTCAGTGCTTTCCACGAAGTACGCCAGCGAACGCGAGTCGATCGGCAAGCTCACGGTCTTGCTCTGCCCCGGCTCCAGGTACACCTTGGTGAAGCCCTTGAGCTCTTTCTTCGGGCGGTCGACTTGTGGGTCGATTGGTTGGATGTACAACTGCGCGACCTCGAAGCCCGCCTTGTCACCGGTGTTGGTCAAGGTGAACGTGACATTGACGGTGTTGCCCGGGGTCATGACATTGCTCGACAGCTTGATGTCCGAGTAGCTGAAGGTGGTGTACGACAAGCCGAAGCCGAACGGGTACAGTGGTTTGCTGCCGCTCTTGTCGTAACCGCGATACCCCATGTACAGGCCTTCGCTGTAGTTGATCTCGGTCAGCGGGTTGTCACCACGGTAGGCCGCAGGGTCCGGGTACGAGGCGTAGCTCGGGTTGTTCTCGATCTTCTTGTCGATGGTCACCGGCAGCTTGCCCGATGGGTTGACCTTGCCATAGAGGATCTCAGCCAGTGCCTGACCACCCTGCTGCCCCGGGAACCAGGCATGCAGCGACGCGCCGACCTTCTTCGCCCACGGCTGCATGTCTGCCACGCCACCGCCATGGGTGACGACGATGGTGTTCGGGTTGGCCTTGGTGACGAACTTGATCAAATCAGCTTGCTGGTCCGGCAGCTCGTAACCGTGGTCGGAACCTTCGCCTTCGTTCTCGTAATTGGTGCCAGCAGCGATGACCACAGCATCATAGTTGGCAATGTCGGTAGGTGGACGCAGCGACGCCCAGCTCATCTGCACGCCCGCCAGGCCACCCAGCGCCGGCGTGAAGTTGCCCTGAACACGGCGATACTCAAGCTTGACGGTATACGACTTGCCCGCCACCAGCGCCGCACTCTGGCCCGAAGTGGTCAGCGCGTTGACCACGTCGGAGGAGTAAGGCACACCGTCGCTTTCAACCACCAGCTTGTCGTTCACCCACAACTTGTATGGGCCGTCAGCGCGCACCTTGAACACGTGTTTGCCAGAGACAGTCGGCTTGATCGTCGCGGTGAAGCGCGCCGAGAAAGCACCCGCCGTAGGGCTGAAGCCAGACACAGCGGTAGTACCGGTATTGGTTTCGTTGGTGCTAGTGGTCCAGTTGAGGTTCACGCCTGGCTCGACGCGAGTCAGCACAGGGTCACCACTCAGGGTGCTATTGCTGAAGTATTCCGCTTTCACCCCCGCGTTGCTGACGCTGCTCTTATCCGAGCTTGGCTGGTACCAGACAGCCGCCTTCGGGTTCAGGCTCAGCGCCGACAGGTAAGTCACGTTGGTACTGCTGGACGCCAGCTGTTGCAGGCCGCTCAGCTCGGTCACGTAGCTGTTGGGCGGCGAGTTGGCGGTACCGAATGGAGAAGCAGGCGCCTGGTCTGCCCAGTCGCCGATCACCGCGACCTTGGCCGTGCGCGCCAGTGGCAGCAGAGGCTTGCCAGCGGCGGTTTCGGCGTTACGCAGCAGCACGATGCCTTCGCGCGCAGCGTTCAACGAAGCACGCTGGCCGTACTCGGTGTGCTCTAGGGTCTGCGCGGTGTTCTGGTTTTCCTGGAAGTCGTAGCTGACCACCGCCCGCAGGTTGCGTTTGACCTTGTCATCGATGACGTTCTGGGTCAGCTGGCCACTCCACAGTAACGGCAGCAGGTTGGCTTCAGTGAACTGCAGGCCCGAAGGCATGTCCAGGTCGGTGCCGGCCCAGGCCCCTTTGAACGGGTCATGAATGGCATTGAAGTCACTGAGCACGACACCTTGATAGCCCCACTCACCTTTCAATACTTCGGTAATGAAATGGTGGTTTTCACAGGCATAATCGCCGTTGACCTTGTTGAAGCCGCACATGATCGAAGCCACATTGGCGTTCTTCACAAGCGACTCAAAGCCTGGCAGGTACAGCTCGCGCAGCGTACGTTCATCGGCCACGATATTGACCGCCTGGCGGTTGGCCTCCTGCTCGTTGGCCAGGTAGTGCTTGCCGCTGGCCTGGATACCCTGGGCCTGAATGCCATTGACGATGGCGGGGCCCATCACTGCACCGAGGAACGGGTCTTCACCACTGACATGTTCGGCTGAACGCCCGTTGTAAGGTGTGCGGTACAGGTTCAACCCCGGTGAAAGCATCTGCTGGCCACCGGAAATCCGCGTCTCATAGGCAATCGCCAGACCAAACTCCTTGGCCCGGTTGATGCTCCAGGTCGCCGCCAAGGCGGACTGCGAAGGGTACTGCGCGCCAAAGGTGGCGTTGTTTACGTGCACACCCATGGAGGAGTCATAGGCCACGGTGCCTTGAATGCCCCACTTGAGCAGCGACGGGATCATGTGGCCGTCGTTGACCCGGGTGAAATTGATCTTCTCCGACGGGTTCATGTTGTCCAGGATGGAGCTGACTCGGGCTTCAACCTCGTTGCCGCTGGTTGGCCCAGCCGCGAGCGCAGCCGATGCTTGCATGACGCCAAGCGCGATCAGGCTCAGGGCCTGCTTGAGATGTTTCACGTATTGAATCCTTTATGAACAGAGTGAGGCGCAGTAGCGATCGGTCTTAGGGCTGGCTCACCAACACGGGGGCATCTTCAGTGTCTACCGGTGCATCGACGAGGGCATTGGCAGTCGTGGTGCTCTGGGCAACATCGCTGGCGCCGGACAGTTGCGCACGCTGGCTTTCCAGTTGTTCGCGGGCTTGATAAGCCGCCGAGCCGGAAGAAGTGCTCGTTGTATCGGCAAAAGTACAGGGCGCGGTGGCGAGCAGCAGCAAACATGCAGCCGGTAGCATTAATCTATTCATCGAATAGCTCTCAATAAGGGATGAGGGACTTAGCGGCCGTTAATGGGCACGAGCCGGCGCATAAGTCTGGGCACTTCACTAAAAAGTTCAAGTGCTCATGAACGCACGCCCTGCCGCGCATCGTAAAACGCATGAAAAACTCATGAATATATAGAGAAACCCCAATTAAAACAGCACGAACAATCTGTATAAAAGTCACCAATCTCCACAATATTTGCTCAAATTTATGCTTTTATAGTTTTTTATTGCTTTTTTCTCGTATTCTTGGCAATTTTAGCCGAAGCACTAAACCTAGTTGAAATTAGGTTTAGTGAAGTGGTATGCTTTCGTAGCCCTTGCGAACACCCGCATAACATTTAATGAATTTGCAAATTTCACTGTATTGCGCCAATTAAATTTACGACGTATTCTCCCGCCACCTTAACAACCTGATTAATAGTAAAGTGCCGCCACATAGCCAGCACTTAAACTAAGCCATCATTATGAAATCAATCATTCCTGCTGCTGACGATATATGTGAGTGGTTGCTCAATGCTGGCGCATTGCAACTACCTGACATGAATCGCGCTATTCGCCTAGGAATGGCCCAAGGTATTGGTGAATACGACAAACTGCGCACGCTGCTACGTTTAGGCGCAGTCAAAGAGCAGCAAATGGTCAATGCCTATGCCGAGCTACTGCGCGTGCCAAGGCTTACCTCGCAATGCGTCGAAGCGCCACCCGTGGCCACCGAGCGCTTCGCCCGCCACCATGGGGTCATCGCCCTAAGCGAAAGCAGCAGCCATTTGCAGGTTGCCGCCGCCGTACCGCTCTCGGCCTATGCCCTGCACGCGCTCGCCTATCAGGCCGGAAAGCCGATTGAGCTGGTGGTCGGGACCTGCGACGAAATCACGGCCTTGATCGAGCAGGCGTATGGCGAAGGTCGCTCGGCCATGGGCGCACTGATCCAGACGCTGGACGATGACAGCATCGACGAAGGCGATATCGAGCAGCTCAAGGACATGGCCTCCGGAGCGCCCGTGATCCGCCTGGTCAACCTGATGCTGCAGCACGCCGTCGACCGCCGGGCATCGGACATTCATGTGGAGCCGTTCGAGAGCCAGCTGAAAGTGCGCTACCGGGTCGATGGCGTGCTCATCGAGGGCGAGGCTCCCCCGGCTGGCTACGCTGCCGCGGTCATCTCGCGCTTGAAGATCATGGCGCGGCTCGATATCGCCGAACGCCGCCTGCCTCAAGATGGGCGGATCATGCTACGTATCCAGGGCCGCGAGCTGGACTTGCGGGTTTCCACCGTACCCACCAGCTTCGGCGAGTCGGTCGTGATGCGCCTGCTGGACCGGCAAACCGTGAGTTTCAACTTCAACAGCCTCGGCATCCATGGGCAGACCCTGCACACCATCGAACAGTTGCTGGCTCGCCCCCATGGCATTTTCCTGGTGACCGGGCCGACCGGCTCGGGCAAGACCACCACCCTGTATACCGCGCTGTCAGGCTTGAACACCGCCGAGCGCAAGATCATCACGGTCGAAGACCCGGTCGAGTACCAGCTCACCGGCATCAACCAGATCCAAGTCAAACCGGCGATCGGCCTGGGCTTCGCCACGGCGCTGCGGTCGATCGTGCGCCAGGACCCGGACGTGATCATGATTGGCGAAATGCGCGACCTCGAGACCTGCCGCATCGCCATTCAGTCCTCGCTGACCGGGCACCTGGTGCTGTCGACACTGCACACCAACAGCGCAGCAGCCAGCATCACGCGGCTGCTGGACATGGGCGTGGAAGGCTACCTGCTCGCCTCCACCTTGCAAGGTATTCTGGCCCAGCGCCTGGTGCGCCGCCTCGACCCGGCAACGCGTATCGCTTTCGAAGCCCCGGCCGAACTGATCGAGCGCCACCAGTTGGCACGCTTCACCGAGCAACGGCCGATCATGTTGTATCGCCCCGATGAACAGGCACCGGGCGGCGGTTACCACGGTCGCAGCGCGATCACCGAACTGCTGGTGATGGACGAAGCGCTGCGCGGCATGCTCATGCGCCAGACAGACGCCGCCACGCTCGAAACCCACGCCCGCCAAAACGGTTTGGTCACCCTCTACGAAGACGGCCTGCGCCAAGCCCTGGCCGGCGTCACCTCACTCGAAGAAGTACTGCGCGTCACGGGTGGTGATTGACGTGCCGATGTTTTCCTACCGCGCACTCGACAGCGAGGGCCGTCAGCAGCAAGGCGAGGTCGACGCCAGCGACCGTGACAACGCCGTGCAGCAATTGCAGCGCCGCGGCCTGCTGATCCTGCAACTGAAACAGGGCAACGGCCTGCTGCGTTCGGGCAAGGCACGCAGTGTGTTCAAGCCGGTCGAGCTGATCACCCTCACCCAGCAGCTCACCACCCTGATCAGCGCTGGCCAGCCGTTGGACAAGGCGTTGGGAACCGTACTCAAGAATATCCGCCGGCCTGCCGCCCGGGCCGTGCTGGAGCGCGTGCGCGACCAGGTCAAGGCTGGCCTGCCATTGTCCCAGGCGCTTGAAGAACACCCTGCCAGCTTCTCACCGTTCTATACCAGCCTGGTGCGTGCCGGTGAGGCCGGCGGCGTCCTCGAAACCACCCTGGCCCAACTCAGTGGCTACCTGGAGCAAAGCCACAAGCTGCGCGGTGAAGTCATCAACGCCCTGATCTACCCTGCCTTCCTGGTCATCGGCGTGATCGGTTCGCTGGCACTGCTGCTGGCCTACGTAGTGCCGCAGTTCGTGCCGATTTTCCAGGACCTGGGCGTGCCCATCCCCCTGGTCACTCGCGCCGTGCTGGTCATGGGCGAGTTCGTCAATGTCTGGGGCCTGATCTGCCTGCTGACGTTGGCCGCCGCCACCTGGCTTGGCCTGGCCGCGCGACGTGACCCCGCGCGGCGTATCGCACAAGACCGGCGCCTGTGGTGCAACCGCCTGTTCGGCCCGCTCTTGCAGCGCCTGGAAACGGCACGCCTGGCACGCACGCTGGGCACGCTGCTGTGTAACAGCGTCTCGCTGCTCGGCGCGCTGGCGATTGGCCGCGAAGTCAGCGCCAACCATGCGCTTCGCCAGCACGTCGCAAACGCCACCGAACAGGTCAGGCAAGGCAGCAGCCTCACCCAAGCACTCAACACAGAAGCGCTGCTGCCGGAGCTTGCGCTGCAGATGATCGAAGTCGGCGAACAGTCCGCCACCCTCGGCACCCTGCTGCTGAAAGTGGCCGATGTCTACGACCTTGAAGCCAAACGCACCATCGACCGCCTGCTCGCGGCGCTGGTGCCCACCCTGACCATCGTCATGGCAGTGATGGTGGCGGCAATCATGCTCGCCATCATGCTGCCGCTGATGAGCCTCACCAGCAACATTTAGGAAATAGCCCATGCGCCCCAAGCAACGCCGCAACGCCCGCCAAGCGGGTTTCACCCTGCTCGAGATGCTCGCCGTGATCGTGCTGCTGGGCATCGTCGCCACCATCGTCGTGCGCCAGGTCGGTGGCAACGTCGACAAGGGCAAGTACGGTGCCGGTAAAGCGCAGTTGGCCAGCCTGAGCATGAAGGTCGAAAGCTATGCGCTGGATGTCGGTGCGCCGCCGGCCAACCTCGAACAACTGCTGCACAAACCGGCCAACACCAGCCGCTGGGCCGGGCCTTACGCCAAGCCTTCGGACCTCATCGACCCGTTCGGCCATGGGTTCGGCTACCACTACCCCGGCAGCCACGGCAGTTTCGACCTGATCTTCCTCGGCCAGGATGGCGCGGCCGGTGGCGAAGGCTACAAGGCCGACCTGGGCAACTGGGAGTAACCATGCCCGCGCGCCGGCTCCGCGAACAGGGGTTCACCTTGTTCGAACTGCTCATCGTGATCGTCCTGGTCGGCGTTGCCACGTCGATCCTGGCCGTCGGCGTCGGCCAGGGCATGCACGCAGCCAACGAGCGCAGCGCGCTGGCGAACATGGTATCGGCCCTGCGCAGCGCACGGGTGCAGGCCATTGCCAGCGGGCAACCGGTGCGGGCGCGCTTCGACCTGCAGCGCCGCCAGGTGCAAGCACCAGGGCGTTTGCCACAGGCGTGGCCCGACGATTTCAAGGTGCGCTTGCAGACGGCACGCGGCCTGGGCGCTGCGTTCGAGTTCTACCCCGACGGTGCCGCCAGCGGTGGCAACATCCTGGTAAGCCGCGGCCAGGCGCGCTGGCGCATCGACGTAAGCTGGCTCACCGGCAGCGTGCAATTGCGAGCGCTGCCATGACCCGTCAGCACGGTTTTACCCTGCTGGAGATGCTGGCGGCGATTGCCTTGCTGGTAGTGGCTTCGGCCGTTCTGTTCGGCGCGTTCGCCCAAAGCAGCCGCTCGCTGGTGCAGGTCGTGCGCAGTGACCGCCACACTGCGGCGGCGCGCTCGCTGATGGATGAGTTCGACCTTGGCCCGCTTGCCGTTGGCCAACAACGGGGGAATTGGCAGGGCATCGACTGGGTAATGAACATTACCTTGGAACAGGTGGCAGCAAGCCGCTTCGAGCTATTCAGGCTAGACCTCACCCTGAGCGACCATGGGCATGCCTCGCACTACAGCACCCTGCGCACGCGCATGGCAGGTGCCAGCCAATGAAACGCCAGGCAGGCTTCACGCTGATGGAGATTCTGGTCGTTATCAGCCTGCTGGGGTTGCTGCTCGGGCTGGTCGGTAGCGCCTTGGTGGCCACCAATCGGGCGATGGCCAAGGCCGAGCAACAAAGCGCCAACCTCGATGAGGTACGCGCAACGCAACGTTTCCTGCGCCAGTCGCTAAGCCAGGTGTTGCCGTTGAGTGCCGATACCGGTAACGGGTCGCACACCACGACATTCGAGGGCAAGGAGGACAGCGTGTCGTTCTTTGCTCCTTTGCCCAGTTCAGTCGGGGGCGGCCTTTATCGCCAGCGCCTGGAGCTGCACGAGGGGCGGCTTGAGCTCCAGCTGGCCAAGCTGGACGGGCTACGCCTGCAGGCCTGGGGCGAGCCACAACGGTTACTCGGTGGTGCCAAAGGGCTAACGATGAGTTACCGCGGTTTCAGCCCACTGGGTAAGGCGACCGGCTGGATGGCCCAATGGCCCTGGCCAGAGCGCCTGCCCCAGGCCGTACGTGTGGCGGTGCAACTACAGGGTGGCCAAGCGTGGTCGCTGTTGCAGGTCAACCTGCTGCTCGATCTGTCCGGCGACGGTGGCCGACCATGAGGCAGCAACGCGGTGCGGCCCTGCTGCTGGTGCTCTGGGTCGTCGGTTTGTTGAGCGTGTTGCTCGGCGGCCTGGCGGTTTCGGTCCAACTACAACAGCGCCAGGCCCGCTGGCAAGGCAACCAAGCCCAGGCCGCATTCGCCGCCCAGGCAGGTTTCAACCTGGCCGTGGCCAACCTGCTGGGCGATGACTCGGCCCGCTGGCCCGCCGACGGCACAGAACACCCGTTGCGGTTCGCCGGCAGCACACTGCGCGTCAGTGTGGTCAGCGAACGCGGCAAGCTGGACCTCAATGCAACACCGACCACAAACCTGGAACGGCTGCTACTGGCCAGCGGCGCCAGTGCCGAACGCTCAAAAACCATCACACAGGCTTTAGGGACGAGGCGTAACAAGGTACCCCTGCGGATGCTCGAAGAATTTCGCGAACTGCCCGGCATGACCTATGCCATCTACGACCGCGCCCTGCCCTTCATTACCGTCTGGTCGGGCACTGCCCAGCCCGCCCCGAGCCTGGCCGACCCCGCACTGGCCAAGGCGCTTGGCCTGCCCCGTTATCGTGGCGTAGCGCTGGATGCCGGGCAGATTCTTACCGTCACCAGCGCAGCCACCTTGCCCAGCGGCTTCCAGTCCCGCCTGCAGGCAACCTTCGTGCTGCTGCCTGCTTATGCCGGTGGCAAGCCGTACCGGGTATTGAGGTGGCAGGATTGATCAGCCTGGTAAAACGCGGTGCGGCTCACCTGGCCAATCAGCAGCTGGCTTACCGGGCACGCTGGCAAACCAGCCTCGCACGGCGCTGGCTCGCCGCCTGGCTGGCCGAGTTGCAGGGCATGCTGCCCCCTGGCCTGGCCTCGCGCCTGGCCAATGGCAATTCGCCCCAGGTACTGTCGTGGCCTTTGCCGGTGCAGCACCAAAGCGGTCGCGCTGCGGTTTTATTGCTGCCCGCGTCACACGTGCTGGCGCAGCGTATCGAGCTACCGGTTGCCGCGACCCGCAACCTCATGCAAGTGCTGGCGTACGAAATTGATCGCTACACGCCCTATCGCGCAGATCAGGTGCACTTCGTTGCGAGGGTCGTGCATCGACAGGCAACGTTGGCCCAGGTCGAACTCGTGGCCATCGCCCGCAGTGCCCTGGATGACACACTGGCAAGCTGTCGCGAGCACGGCGTGCAAGTGGTTGCCATTGATGCACTGGGCATAGACGGCAAGCGCCTGTCGATCGACCTGTTACCTGCCGGCAGTGACAGCAGGCAATCGGGCCCAGGCCGGCTGGATCGCTGGCTGTGGCTTGGCTGCGTGGCCTGCTGCGTGATGGTGGCTGCAGCCTGGCTCGACCGTCGCCAAGGCGAAGTCGAGGCCATGCAGCAGGCCGTTGCCGCACAGCGTGAGGCGACAGTCGACGTGCAGCATCTGCGCCAGCGCCTCGACACCACCTTGGGCGCCTCCCGCTACCTGGCCGAGCGCAAAGCACAGCACCCGTCCGTCACCGCACTGCTGGCCGACCTCAGTGCCTGCCTGGGCAACGACACCTGGGTAGAGCAACTGGAAGTGCGCGAGGGCGCACAGGTGACGTTCTCTGGGCAGAGCGCCCAAACCAGCGCCTTGCTGGCCCAGGCAAAGGCCTGTTCGACGCTTGAGCACGTGCAGTTCCAGGGCATCATTCAAACCGACAAAACCACCGGCCTCGAGCGGTTTTCCATCACCGCGCAACTCAAGCAGGAGGTGGCCCATGCGCCCACTCACTAAACGGGAGCGCAAGATCGTCGCGCTGGGTGTGCTTGGGCTACTCGCCTGGATACTGTGGTACGCACTATTCGAATGCCTATGGCTTGCACCCTTGCGCAACCTCGACGAACAGGCGCAAGGGCTGCGCGAACAGCAACGCCGTTATGCCAGCCTCATGCTCCAGCAGCCCGAGCTGAAGGCCCAACTGCAACGCATCCAGCATGACCCGGCCCAGCGCAACAGCCTGCTCCCCGGTGACGACCCCAACGCCGTTGCCGCCGACCTCATGCAAAAGGCCGTCGAGCAGGTCAAAGCCCAAGCGCAGCTTGGCCCGGGCTGCGACATTACCCAGCGCATGCCCATGGCCCCCGCAGAACAGGAACAAACCGAGCCCTATCGCCCGGTAAAAGTGAGCCTGACGCTGGCCTGTGCCATCGAACCGCTGGCAGCCCTGCTGCACGCGCTCGAATATGGCCAGCCGAGCCTGTTCATCGACCAACTGAACATCCGCCGCACCTCATCGGCACCGGCCCAGGGGCCCGCCGGGCGCCTTGAGGTACACCTGCTGATACGCGGCTACATGCGTGCGCAGCCGACGGAGGCCTCCGGCTCATGAAACTGCGCCCCACGACCCTGGTGTTACTGGCAGTCAACAGCACTGCACTCGCGGCCACCGCCTGGATGCTCATGGCCCCCAACTCACCGCAGTGGCTGCCCAGGCAAAAGCCCACCGCCATTACCACGCCGCGGCCACCTGCGCCGCTGCCCGAACTCGCTCAATCAGCGCGCGCAACGACCTGGAACCAGCCAATCTTCAGTGTCGATCGCCAGCCCGACCCACAACGCCAGGGGCAGCGCACCTCCGTGCTGGCCAACCTGGCCTTGAGCGGCGTAGTGCTCGATGGGCAGAGCCGCTGGGCGTATTTGCACGAAGGCCACAAGCCTGCCCGCAAAGTCGCGCTGGGTACCACGCTGGATAACGGCTGGACCCTCACCGAACTGACCGCGCTGACGGCAACCTTCACCCGTGCCGGGCAAACCCACACCTTGAGCATGCCACTGCTGCGCCTGCCGCCGCCGTCCAAGGCCCCCGCTATCACTCTTCCGCGTATCGAAACCCCATGAACAAGCCGCTTTCTGCACATCACCCATTCCTGACCCTGCGCACGCCATTGCTCGGCCTCGGTGTCGCCATCGCCCTGGCCGGGTGCGCCAGTACACCGGGCGAGCTGAAAACCGACCCTGCCCTGATGCAACAAGCGTTCACCGGCGCCGGCGATCCAGTACCCGCGCAGTCCAGCAGCACCGCCAATGCCGGCGAGGCGCCTGTGCCAGCCGCAAGCACTGCGCCCAGCGCGCCGCGCCGGCAAATCATCACCGGCAACCGGCGCTTCGTCCGCTCGCCCTCGGCTGCCCCTGCAGCGGCGCCATCAGAGCAAGGCGACATCGTCTTCAACTTCACCGACCAGCCCATCGAGGCAGTGATCAACAGCGTGATGGGCGACCTGCTGCATGAAAACTACAGCATCAGCCAGGGCGTCAAAGGCAGCGTGAGCTTCTCGACCTCCAAACCTGTGAACAAGCAACAGGCGCTGTCGATCCTGGAAACCCTGCTGTCGTGGACCGACAACGCCATGATCCGCCAAGGTGACCGCTATGTGATCCTGCCCGCGGACAAAGCCGTCGCTGGCAAGCTCGTACCGGAGGTCGCAGTGGCCCAGCCCGCCGCCGGCATGGCCGCCAGGCTTTACTCGCTGCGCTATATCGGCGCCAATGAGATGCAGAAGCTGCTCAAGCCCTTCGTGCGGGAGAATGCGTTCCTGTTGGTCGACCCCGCGCGCAATGTGATCAGCCTGTCGGGTACACCGGTTGAACTGGCCAATTACCAGGACACGATCGACACCTTCGACGTCGATTGGCTCAAAGGCATGTCCATTGGCGTATACGGCCTGCAACGTGCCTCGGTGGCAGAACTCATGCCGCAGTTGCAGAAACTGTTCGGCCCCGACAGCGGCATGCCGCTGTCGGACGTGGTCAAGTTTATGCCTAACGAGCGCACCAATTCGATCGTGGCCATTTCCTCGCAGCCGGAATACCTGCAGGAAGTCGGCGACTGGATCAGGACCATCGACGAAGGCGGCGGCAACGAACCGCAGTTGTTCGTGTACGACGTGCGCAACATGAAAGCGGCTGACCTGGCGCGCTACCTGCGCCAGATCTATGGTTCGGGGCAGGTCACTGACGACAAGGCAGCAAAAGTCGCCCCAGGGCTCAAGACCACCAGCCTCACCTCGCTCAACGGTACCTCCGGGCAGTCGGCTCAAGGCCTGGGCACCACCAGCATGAGCAACCAGGCCAGCACCCGCGACGAAGAATCGGGTGACGAATACGAAGACACCGAGCAAACCGACGCCGGCAGCGCCGATTCCGGCGACGGTACGGCCAAGAGCCTCGAAGAGTCCGTGCGTATCACGGCGCAGAAAAGCAGCAACCAGTTGCTGGTGCGCACCCGGCCGGCCCAGTGGAAAGAGATCGAGTCGGCCATCAAACGCCTGGACAGCCCACCCCTGCAGGTGCAGATCGAAACGCGCATCCTCGAAGTGAAGCTTACCGGCGATCTCGACCTCGGCGTACAGTGGTACCTGGGCCGGCTGGCTGGCAACTCATCCAGCACCACCGTTGCCAACGAAAGCGGCAGCCAGGGCGCGCTCGGTGCCGGAGGGGTCGCGCTGGGCAGCAGTTCGATGTTCTACTCGTTCGTCAGCAACAACCTGCAGGTTGCCTTGCGCGCCCTGGAAACACGTGGTTTGACCCAGGTGTTGTCGGCGCCGTCGCTGGTGGTGCTGAACAATCAGCAGGCGCAGATTCAGGTCGGCGACAACATTCCAATCAGCCAGACCACGGTCAACACCACCAACTCCGATACCACCTTGAGCAGCGTGGAATACGTGCAGACCGGCGTTATCCTCGACGTGGTGCCACGGATCAACCCCGGTGGCCTGGTGTATATGGATATCCAGCAACAGGTGAGCGACGCCGACGACAGCGCAGTCACTACCACGCAACCCAACCCGCGCATTTCCAGCCGTGCGGTCTCGACTCAAGTGGCCGTGCAGAGCGGCCAGACGGTGCTGCTGGGTGGCTTGATCAAACAGGACAATGCTCAGTCGGATACCCGTGTGCCCGGGCTTTCGAAGATTCCTGGGTTGGGGTGGTTGTTCGGCAGTAGCTCGAAGAGCCGCGATCGGACCGAGTTGATCGTTTTAATAACGCCCAAGGTGGTCAACAACCCAGAGCAGGCGCGCCAGGTTACCGCCGATTATCGTCAGCAGATGCAGGTGCTCAGACAGCAGTCGTCTTTGACGAAGTAAGACAGATGAACTCCGGCAGGCCGACAAAATCGTCGGGCCTGCACGGAGGTGCACTCAATTTGACCTGCCGAACAGCTCCACCGACCGCTCACTGCCACCACACATCACTTTGACTTTCCTTTCACTCAATTTTCACGCTCAGCTGGGCAGTCTCCAGCTATCCCTACGTGTGATAGACCTTGCCCGCCTAGCAGCGGGCTTTCTTCTGCCTTTGATTTATTACCGGTTCGAGCCAGCTCATTGCTGAACGCAAAAGTACCGAAGTAAACACACGCCAAGACCACGCCATCACTACCCTGTTGATTACTGAGCGATTACAGCTATTCGCAAAGATACGAAAAAACAGCCACACGGCTAATCCTCTCGTTCGATTTGCATGGCGTTGGACGCCTCTCATGGACCGATGCCGACCTGCCACCCGTTTTCAAAAGGCGTCGAGCCGCGCGTCGATTCCGGCCTGACTGGCCAGTGCAATCAGATTTTCGATGTGATCACTCTCAACAATGCATCCCACATACTCGCCATCGCCCGTGTCCAGATGCAGGAAGCGTTGGCCGAACGCAGTCAGCCATTGATCGAAGTCGATAAGCACCTGCGCCATCGTGCACGTGCCTTCATGCGCATAGACATAGACCTCTTCAATACCACTGGCTTCAACTGCTAACGGCGCCAGGTACTCAAAATCGTCGAAGCCCCGCGCATCCACGGACAAAAGCACCAGCTGATTGAGTGACTGGCCTTTCTCTGCATCAAGAAGACCATGGGCCAGCGCAGTCGCAGGATCCTCACCTAGGTTGTAGCAGCGCGATACCCTTCTTACGAGACGCGAGCGCTCGTTCTCTGGGAGACGTGCCAACAAGGCCTCGGTGAACGTTCTCAGCTGCGCCCGAAATGGGTAAAGCTCACGCATTATCGCGGCATAGCTCAGCAGTGGCTCATCGGGTGGGGCTTGCGTGAAGCGGCCGCCGAACAATCGATCGAGTAGGCCCATAGCCGTTCATCTTCCCTTCAAATGCAGTATCTGTGGCGAACATTAACCCACCCAAACGACGACGGCGACCGGGGCCAATACTAACCTCGTGTAGGCGCCTTCGACCGTTGGTGAACGAGGTGACGCGATTTGCCATGCAATCGTCTCGATGAGTCATATTGATGCCTTTCAACCATCAGGCTAATACTAAGGCATCTGCTTGGGGAGGCATGAACGATGCACACAAGATTCGTTATCGTACCGGCTTTACCCGTCGAAAAAGAGTCCTTTCAATCGGGATCTCGCTTCTACGCAGCGACCGAATCATCTGGATTCGACATCTATGACAACCAAGAAAAATTACGGCTAAACCCAACCTACTCAACCAGGGTACTTGCAGAAGCATCGCGTATAGAACTGAACAGCGAGTGTCGAAATCCGGACGAGCTGTTTCCTGTCTTGCGAGTTGATTACTCTGCTACGGAATAGCGCCATGTAAGTTACGATCCAGATCATTAGGGCAGTCGTGGATGTACCCGCTTTTTTCCTTCCTTCCCGAAAAGCGAAAGGTCGAGATTCATTTTTTTTCATGCTTCAACTCACCCTTGCAGTGATGGTTGAGCTCAGAGAGTGCTCAGGAGCTAGCCATGACGACGTATGCCATTCCGCTGCTGGTGATCTGCCTGGTAACACACCCGATCGCAGCGCAAGAGGCTCGCGAACGATCCGACTTAAGCCTTGTTCAGCAGCAGATCACCGCACTTGAGCAATTAGCCAACCGTGCGAACAGCAGCACTTCCGATGCTTCTGGCGCGCGCTATCGCTTCGACTATCCGATGTTCACTGCGGATCTCGAGCGCGTACGTCAGGGCATCCACAAGTACCTGTCGCCGTCGCGCGCGCAGCCAGCTGACATGGTTGAACTGACCGGTGATTACCGCACTGAAGCGTCCGTAGCGAGACCATCCCATGAGCATGACTGACGCCCAACTGAGCGTGTTCTCGGCCGTGGCCGGGTTTACCCCGCAGCTGAGCTCAGTGCTATGGCGCTCATCGGTGCTGGTGCTCGCGTTGCTCTGGTGCGCCTGGGCATTGTGGACCGGCTACCGCGGCTGGGCGGCCGGTAACATTAACTTTGGAGCGCTGGGCGGGAGCACGCTACGTCTGGCTCTCGCCCTGATCGTGCTGATGTTTTTCATGCTGTCGTAATCAGGAGGCCTTGCTATGAACCTCTCCCGTGGTTGTCACCGTACCTATACAAAAGCCCTGTTCGGCGGCTTGGTGCTGCTGAGCTCGACGCTGGCTTGGGCTGACCTGCCGACCATGGAAGCGCCCTCCCGCGGCGAGGGCTCAGGACTGATCGACACCATCAAGAACTACGCCTACGACGGCGGCATCCTGCTCGGTCTTCTGATCGCAACACTCGCCTTTTTGGGTGTGGCCTGGCATTCGCTCACGGTCTACGCCGACGTGCAGAACCAGCGCAAGACTTGGAAAGACCTCGGCGCCGTGGTCGGCGTCGGCGCTTTGCTGGTGGTGGTGATCCTGTGGTTCCTCACCAAAGCCGCCACGATCCTGTGAGGTTGCCATGTCCGACGTCCCTGGCAACCTCCCCGACGGCACGCTGACCTTCCTGCCGGAACGCCTCAACCGGGACCCAGCCGTCCTGCGCGGCCTCACCAACGACGAGATGTGGGTCGCCCTGTTTGTCGGTGCCGTGCTGGGCCTGATTTTGGGCGGGCCGCTGGCGGTGGCCACCGTGTCCATCGCGACTCTCCCCACCTGCATGTTCCTGTGCATGGCGTTGGTGCTGCTTGGCGGTGGCAAGCTGCTGCGTCGGGCCAAACGCGCCCGCCCCGAGACCTGGTTGTATCGACGCCTGCAGTGGCAGCTGGCGGTGCACTGGGGCATCGGTACTCAGTACCTGATCCTGCACTCCGGCCCATGGACGGTTCGGCGCACGCGCCGACCTGCGAGGACCAACCCATGAGCCGTTTTCGCAACAAGGTGGATGCACAGCAGGCGCATATCCTCAGCCTGCGCCTCGCCGTGGCGGTTCTGACGCTGCTGTGTACTGGGCTCTGGTACGGCTGGCAGTCCGCCCCCTTCGAGCTGACCATTCACGTACCACCGGATCTGCGCTCAGGTAGCACGCGCAAATGGTGGGACGTGCCGCCCGAAAACATCTATGCCTTTGCCCTGTACATATTCGGCCAACTCAACCGCTGGCCCACCGACGGCGAGGTCGACTACCACCGCGCGATCTTCGCCCTGCAGCCTTATCTGACACCGGCGTGCAAGACCTTCTTCGATGGCGATTTTGAGTACCGCAAGGCAGCCGGCGAACTGCGCGGCCGCGTACGCGGCGTATACGAGGTGCTGGGGCGGGGCTACAGCGACGACCCCGACCTGCGGGTAAAGCAGTTGGATAAGCACAGCTGGCTGGTCAAGCTCGACCTCAATGCCGACGAATATTACGCCGCCGAGCCGGTGAAGCGCGTCGTCGTGCGCTACCCCCTGCGTGTCGTGCGCTTTGACGTCGATCCCGAGCACAACAAGTGGGGCCTGGCCCTGGACTGCTACGAAGGCACACCGCAGAAGCTGACACTGCCTGGAGGTGCATGATGATGCGTATCTTGATCCTGATGCTGGTCTCGATCGCCGGCTGGTGTTCCGCTGTGGGTGCCGTCGAGGTCAAGTACTGGGACCGCCTGCCGCTGGCCGTGCCGCTGACGGTGGGCCAGGAACGAATCCTCATGCTGGATGAGGATGTCCGCGTCGGGCTCCCCAGTGCGATCAGCAGCAAGCTGCGCGTGCAGTCGGTCGGTGGCACGGTGTACCTGCATGCGTCGGAAGCCATTCCCCCTACCCGCCTCCAGCTGCAGTCGGTGAAGTCGGGGGACATCATCCTGGTCGACATCGAAGCGTTCGAGGGCAGCGAGGCGCTGGAGCCGGTCAAGATCGTCGCTCAAGCGCAGACGCCGGACGTGAACACCGCGCCGGACGCAGCGCCTACAGCCACGCCGGTACCGGTAGTGTTGACTCGCTATGCAGCGCAAAACCTGTATGCGCCTCTGCGCACCGTGGCACCCTTGCCTGGTGTCCATCGGGTCTCGCTAGGCGAGTCCTCAGGATTAAGCACACTCCTGCCGACCGAGCACGTATCCATCAAGGGGCTCGCCGCTTGGCGGCTGGGCGATTATTGGGTGACGGCGGTGAAGATCGTCAACCGTGGGCCGGCCAAGGTCTCGCTGGACCCGCGTCACTTGCAGGCCACGCTGTATGCCGCCACCTTCCAGCATGAATATCTGGGGCACGCCGGCACACCTGAAGACACCACCGTGGCGTATCTCGTCACCCGAGGCGGCGACCTGAAACACGCACTGCTGCTGCCACCGCCAGCGCCGGAGGCTGCCGATCATGAAAGCTAACGGTTTACTGAAATGGCTGGTACCGGCGGTCCTGCTGGGGATCGTGCTGATCATCGGCAAATCCTGGGTGACGGCGCCAGACGCTGAACCTGCCCATGATCCCGAAAACACTGCCCTCAGTCCGGAACAGGCCAAGGCCCTCGGCATTGCCGGCGACACGCCGCGCGACACCGTGGCCACGCTGATTGGCCAGGTCAAAGCGATGCGCAGCGAGATGCTGTCGCTGAAGAAAGGCAACGAGACGCTGCAGACCGAAAACAACCGGTTGCGCACGCGCGAAGGCAACATCGACAGTCGCATTCAAAACACGCTGAGCAGTGTCACCCAGCAAGTCACCGAGCAGCGCCAGCAGGCCAACGATGCCCGGCAGAAGGCCGAGCAACAGCACCGCGAAACCCAGGGTTTGCTGTCCCGACTCAAGGACCAGCTCACCAGCAAGCCGGCCGCGAAGTCCGACGTACCTGTGGGCTTTGGGCTCGAACCGGGTGACGAGCAACAATTCTCCGGGGCACAACCGCCGGCGGATGCAGTGCAATGGATCGAGCCATCCAATGCACGTGCTGGCCAAGAGGGGGCCAGCAAAGCTGAGGGACCGTTGTCATCGCTGACGTCGAAGTTCAAGGATCTGCATGGCCTAGACAACAACGCGATCGACCGGGGCCAGGACCATCTGCGCGGCGTGGCCAAGGGCGAGCGCGACCTGGACAGCACTCAGGATCGGACCGATGGCGCCAAGCCGGTCTACACCATCCCCGAAAACTCGACCCTGATGGGCTCAATCGCCATGACCGCCCTGATTGGCCGGGTGCCGGTGGACGGCACGGTGAACGATCCCTATCCGTTCAAGGTACTGGTGGGGCCGGACAACCTCACCGCCAACGGCATCGACCTACCGGACGTGGTCGGCGCGGTCATGAGCGGGACTGCGGCCGGTGACTGGACCTTGTCATGCGTGCGCGGCCAGGTCGAGTCGATCACCTTTGTCTTCAGCGACGGCACCGTGCGCACGGTGCCGCAGCCGCAGAAGGTGGTCAGTCGCAACCGCAGCAGTACCCAGACTTCAGACACCGAGAAGATCCGCGGCGGCTTGGGCTACATCTCCGACCCTTACGGCATTCCCTGCATCGCCGGTGAGCGTCGCTCCAACGCCCAGCAGTACCTGGGCAGTCAGAGCCTGATCACCGCTGCCGGCGCCGGCTTCGCTGCAGCGCTAGGCAGCGAACAGACCAATACGTCATTCATCAACTCGGCCAGCGGCAGCCTGGGGCTTTCACAGAACAGTGGCAACAGCGCGCTGAACTCGGTCATCAGCGGTGGCATCGGCGATATCCGTGACTGGATCAACAAGCTCTACGGCGAAGCCTTTGCCGCCATCTACGTCCCGCCGGGGGCCAAGGTGGCGTTGCACCTGGATCACGAAATCAGCATCGACTACGAACCCAAAGGCCGGAGAGTGAATCATGAACGCCCATCCGTTTCGGTACTGGACCTGGATTAGCCTGCTGCTTTGCCTACACCTGGCAGGCTGTACCACCAGCAAGGACGAGATGCTGCCCCACGGCGATCACACCATGCTGGATATCTGGAACAGCGGCGCCGCAATCGGCACGCAGCAGCAGTTGCAGGAGGCCCGCAGTGAGCTGCGCCGGCCGGTTCTCGATCCCGAGCGCCAGATCAAGGACCAGAGCGCCTATACCCGCACGGCCGCCAACGAGATTCGCACCCAGTTCCCACGCCTGCCCAATCCCGATCTGGTGATGTACGTCTACCCGCACCTGGCCGGCACCCAGCAGACGCCCGTGCCCGGCTACTCGACCGTGTTCCCGTTGTACGAGAAGGTCCAGTACGCACTGCCCGGCGAACGCCTGGACGATTTGTGATGGTCGATGACGCAGATCGAGCCCCGCCACGCTGGCAGCCCTGGCGCGCGGCGCAGCGTCGACGTGCAACGCGTGCGGACGAAGCTGCGCAGTATGCGCACAACCCCAGCTTCACCGACTACTTGCCCTGGGTCGAATACCTCGAGGAGGAGCAATGCTTTCTGCTCGACGACAACCGCTCGGTGGGCGCCGTGTTCGAGTTGCAGCCGATCGGGACCGAAGGCCGTGAGCCCGAATGGCTGATGGCGGCGCGCGATGCGCTGGAAGATGCGCTGCAGGACAGCTTCGACGAGCTCGACCAAGCACCCTGGGTGGTGCAGTT
>NZ_SSOI01000048.1:0-67086 GCF_029873175.1 Pseudomonas sp. BN505 | reverse complement strand
GCTCCTTGTATGTTGTGCCTAGCCTGATGAGAGAGGTTATTCTCGTCAGGCTATAGAAGCACTTCCGGGGAGGCCGATCGCTCCTGAAGGCAGGGTTTGCCCCTGACCTTGTCTGTAGAGAGGCCCCCCGCCTCATTGCCCACTACGAAGAGTATCGAGAAGCCGACAAGTCGGACTTCGCATTACAAGGTTGCAGCGGCATGAAGTTCGAGGTCGGGGAACCGGAGGCCATTGTTACCTAACTCGCTTGGGAGTGGGAAGAATGAATGTCTGTGTGGGCCTGGATATTGGTTCTCGTACGTCGATCGTTGGGGTGCGTAAAGATGGGCGTCCCGCTGGACAGTGGGATATCGCTCAAACCCCTGCTGGTCGTAAGGCAGCGGTGAAAAAGCTGCAGGCGCTCAAGCCCAAGTCGATCGTGATGGAGGCGACCGGAATCTATTACCTGGACCTGGCCCTTGAGCTGCATGCTGCGGACCTTCCTGTTTCGGTGATCAACCCCAAGAGCTTCCATAATTTCGCCAAGCTGATGCTGGTGAACAGTAAAACTGACTCGATAGATGCTCAGTTGCTGTCCGAGTACGGTGAACGTATGACACCGCGCTTGTGGACACCGCCAAGCTCCGTACAGCTTGAGCTGAGGGCTCTTGGCCGGCACATCAATCGTCTGGTCGGGCACCGCACCAGGGCGAAGAATGAGCTGCATGCATTGCAGGCGACCGCTACGACCGTGTCGATGCTGATCGAAGATCAAGAGGAAGCGATTGCCACTTTGGACAATCGCATTGAGCGTTTCCGCAAAGCCGGACGTGAGTTGATCGCTCAGTGTCCGACGCTTAACCGGCAGTACAAGCAGTTACTAGCGGGCCCGGGAATGGGAGAAGTCTCGGCACTTGCTGCCTTGGCTGAGCTGACCACCCTTCCTCAAATGCTCAAGTCCTCTCAGGTCGCTCGTCATGCTGGTCTAGATGTTCGACAGACACAGTCGGGGACAAGCATTGATAAACCTGGTCGGCTCGGCAAAAGCGGGAATGCCTATTTACGGGCGGCCATGTACATGCCGGCGCTGACGGCGGTGCGCTGCGATCCTTACGCGAAGGCCTTTTATGAATCGCTGGTCAGCAGGGGGAAGAAAAAAATGCAAGCGATCGCCGCTGTCATGCGCAAGTACCTGACAGGCATATGGGCATGCATGCGCGGCGATGAACCATTTGATACGGCCAAGCTTTTCAGCTCTGAACACCTTAGAAAAGCTTGACCGCCAACAGAGTATCTACAACGAGCGCGTGCTGCCTGTAGGAGCAGCCTTGTACTGCGAATGAGCTGCAAAGCAGCCCCCAGCGATTTCAGCGTTTACCTGTAGACGGCAAGAACACCGCCAATAACCCGAACAACGGCAGGAACGAGCACAGCCCGTACACATACTCGATACCGCGCAGGTCCGCCACATACCCCAGCAGCGCCGCGCCAATGCCGCCAAAGCCGAACATCAGCCCGAAGAAGATGCCGGCGATCATGCCCACGCTACCCGGCACCAGTTCCTGCGCATACACCACGATCGCGGAAAACGCCGAGGCCAGGATAAAGCCGATCACCACGCTCAGCACGGTGGTCCAGAACAGGTCGGCATATGGCAGCGCCAAGGTGAACGGCGTCACCCCCAGGATGGAGAACCAGATCACGGCCTTGCGCCCGATGCGGTCCCCGATCGGGCCGCCAAAGAACGTGCCCGCCGCCACTGCACCCAGGAACAGGAACAGGTGCAACTGCGAGCTGGCCACCGACACATCGAACTTCTCGATCAGGTAGAAGGTGAAGTAGCTGGTGAAGCTGGCCATGTAGAAGTACTTGGAGAACACCAGCAGGCCCAGCACGATCAGCGCCGCGATCACCCGATTGCGTGAAATGCCATGGGTGGCCTGCACCGCCTTGCGCGCCTTGGCCTGGTTGAGGTGTTCCTTGTACCAGCCGCGCAGCATCAGGGTTACACCAAGAAAGAACAACGCGGCCAGGCCGAACCAGGCCACATGGGTCTGGCCGAACGGAATGACGATCGCCGCCGCCAGCAGTGGGCCCAGTGCGGAGCCGGTGTTGCCGCCCACCTGGAAGGTCGACTGGGCCAGGCCGAAGCGCCCGCCAGAGGCCAGGCGCGCAATACGCGAGGTTTCCGGGTGGAACGTCGACGAGCCGATGCCCACCAGCGCCGAAGCCAGCAGAATCATCGGGAAGCTGCCGACGAAGGCCAGCATCACGATCCCCACCAGCGTGCACAGGGTGCCCATCGGCAACAGGTTCGGCGCTGGCCGGCGGTCAGTAAAAAAACCGACCCAGGGTTGCAGCAGCGAAGCGGTGATCTGGAACGTCAGGGTGATCAGGCCGATCTGGGCGAAGCTCAGGTCGTAATTGGCCTTGAGCATCGGGTAGATCGCCGGCAGCACCGACTGGATCAGGTCGTTGATCAAGTGCGCCAGGGCGCAGAAGCCGATGATGCGCATTACCAGCGGCGTCGCTTGGCTCGCCGCTGCGCTGGTGGACGCCGTGGAGGCGCTACTGGTGGCCATGTGCCTGAATCTCCGTCCGCAGTTTGGGATCCGATTATCGGGAAACAAATAGATACATAGCTACCTTTTTTATCCCTCCGTCGCAACGCACTTGAAAATGGTTCTCAATATAATTAGCATCCTCGACCCATACCCCTGTCATCGTTGGGCGAAACGGCCCCTATCGTGAGCAGACTGAACCCATGAGCCCGATGCCCGCCAAGCAGCTGCAGCAGCCCGACCCACAGCAGGAAGCGCTGGAATGGTTTTCGCTGTTGCGCCAGCCCGGTTGCGACGAAACCCAGCGCCAGGCATTCGCAGCCTGGTGCCAGGTACCCGAAAACGCCCACGCCTACGCCGAGCTGGAAACGTTCTGGCAACAGCTGCAACCACCACCCGCCCGCCCTCGCCCACGGCACGTCACGGTACGCCGCAGCCACCTGGGCAAATGGCTGGCGCTGGTGTTCCTGGTCGGGTTGGGCGCCGCAACCTACCTGTACTGGCCGCTGCTGCAACGCCTGGCCAGCGAGCTGCACACCGACGTGGGCGAGCGGCGCAGCACACGCCTGGCCGATGGCACGACCCTGAACCTGGACAGCGCCAGCGCAATGAACATCGACCTGCGTGGCCGCACCCGCCAACTGCATTTGGTGCAGGGCCAGGTGTACCTGGAAGTCGTGCTCGACGGCCGGGCCATGGAAGTGGACGTGGGCAACGCCCGCATCCAGGTGTTCGGCACCCGCCTGCAGGTAGCCCGCCATGCCGGCCATGATGAACTTGTCGTACTCAGTGGCAAGGCCATGGTTACCCAGGGGGGTGAACAGCGCATGGTCTCTGCAGGCGAGCGGGTCACCTTCAATGACACACGCATCGACCCGGTGCAGAAGGCTGACCTGAAAACCGCAGACAGCTGGCGCAACGGCCGTCTGAAAGCCACCGACATGCCATTGGGCCAGGTGCTGGAGCGCCTGGCCAGCTACCAAGGGCAGCGCGTGTGGATGGCGGATGAACAAGTGGCCCATCGGCGCGTGAGCGGTGATTTCAACCTTGACCGCCCTGGCGAAAGCCTGCAATCACTGGCGGCGGCCCAGCATCTGCAGCTTCAGGGCGTGCTCGGGCACTGGCTTGTGGTGCACTGAAAGCAAGCCCGGCCGCTAAGTTTTTGAAAGCGTGCAAATTTTTTTTGAAATGAGTGTTGACAGAGGGTCCGTTCAAGAGAATAATGCGCGCCATCGGCTACATAGCTCAGTTGGTTAGAGCATAGCATTCATAATGCTGGGGTCCGGGGTTCAAGTCCCTGTGTAGCCACCAAACAAGACGAAGGGCTTACCGCAAGGTAAGCCCTTTTTCTTTGCCTGCGAAAAAGCTGCACGCTTTCAATTTGAGCAAGCAGCTACCCCCAACATGCAATCGCCCCTCAACGAATCCCCGTCACCGCCACTGCCAGCCCAAGCCCGATCAAAGCCAGCCCGATGACGCGGTCCACCAGCACTTGCCGGTCGATCATCGCCTTGCGCAACGCAGTACTGGAGAAAAACACTGCAACCAGGCTGAACCACAGCCAATGGGCAAAGGACATGAACGCGCCGTAGGCGAAATCCAGCGCCAGCGGGCTGCCCGGCTGCACCACCTGGGTGAAAGCGCTGATAACGAACAACATGGTCTTGGGGTTCAGGGCATTGGTCAGAAAGCCCGTGCGCAGAGCGCTCAGCACGCTGGCGGCGGGTTGACTGCCGCCCTCGAGGTGGATGCGCTGAGTGTTGGTCAGCGACTTGTAGCCCAGGTAGATCAGGTAACCCGCACCGAGCACTTTCATGACCAGGAACAGCGCCGGGCTCTGGCTGATGATCACGGCAATGCCCAGCACCGTGTACAGCACGTGCACCTGCACCCCCAACGCGATGCCGATCGCGGCGGCCAGCCCGGCCTTGCGGCCTTGTGCATAACTGCTGCGGGTGACCATGGCGAAATCGGCGCCAGGGCTGATGACAGCGAGCAAGGTGAACAGGGCGACGGCGATAATTTCGGTCATGCTGATGGCTCTCGATAGGCGATGAAAATGCACAGAACTGGGATTATCGAGGGCTTATGAACCAGGAAAAATCGATTTATAGTGAGGCATATCTGATAGTTTTACTCACAGATATTTAGACCCTGTACCGGCCTCTTCGCGGGTGAACCCGCTCCCACAGGTAATGTGCTTTTCTCAGGTGTGATGAGATCCCTGTGGGAGCGGGTTCACCCGCGAAGAGGCCGGCACAGGTAAAAAGGGATGCCATGAAACTGCCGCCGCTCAACGCCTTCCGCTACTTCGACATCGCCGCCCAGACCGAGAGCTTCGTGCGCGCCGCCGAGCACCTGCACGTCACCCACGGCGCGGTCAGCCGCCAAATACGCCTGCTTGAAGAAAGCCTTGGCGTGGCGCTGTTCGAGCGCCGTAACCGGGCCATTTTCCTCACCTCCGCCGGCCGTGCCCTGCAAGGCACCACCCAGGCGATTTTCGAACAGCTCGAAGGCGCCGTGCAGCGCTTGCAACAACAGGCCCGCGACAATGTGCTGGTGCTGTCCTGCGAGCCGACCATCGCCATGCGCTGGCTCATCCCGCGCCTGCCCCGCTTCCATGCTGACCACCCCGACCTGCAGTTGCACCTGGTGGCCGCCGGCGGGCCGCTGGACTTCGCCCGCAGCGGTGTCGACCTGGCCATCCGCCGCGACGACTTCCACTGGGACAACCAGCTGTTCAACCAAAAAATCTGCGACGAATGGATCGGCCCGGTGTGCCACCCCACCTCCCCCACCCAGCTCGACGGCCAACGCCTGCTGCACAGCACCACCCGCCCCGCTGCCTGGCCCACCTGGCTGCGCCTCAGCGGCCAGCAGGCGCGGCACAACGAACGCAGCGACTACGAACACTTCTACCTGACGATCCAGGCCGCCAGCGCCGGCCTGGGCCTGGCCATGGCCTCAGCCCTGATGGTGCGCGACGAACTCGACAGCGGGCAGTTGCAGGCACCGTTCGGCTTTGTGCGCGATGGCTCGGCTTATCACCTGCTTAGCCCACAGCCCCTGGGCGACAGCGGCAAGCGCCAGCGCTTCGCAGAGTGGGTAATGGGTGAGTGCCAGCGCTGCCTGGCTCACTTGGGTTTGACGCAAAACGACGACCCCGCGCTGCCATCGCCGCCCCAGGTGCGATAGCCCGCGGTATCCAGATGGATGCGCCCCGACGGGTAGCGCCCCAGGCCCATGCTCCACGCCTGGCCATGCTGCTGCCAGAAACGGCACAGCGGGTTAGGGTCGGCCCAGGCCGGCAACAGAATATCGACGGCGAAGGCGCGGGTATGGGCACTGTTGGCAGCACCGCCTGCGCACGTATTCAGACGAGGGTCGCGATAGGCCGAAACCACCTCGAACTGGCGCAGGATGCCTTGGCCGTCGAGCACCTTGATAAGCGAGAGGGTCGAGCGTACAGCCGGCCAGTTGCTGACAGGCGGCACGGCGAAGGGAGACGCGTGGCACAGCTTCCAGTCCGAGGCCGAACGCAGCAGTTGGTGGATAGGCACTACACCGTAAAGGCGGGCATCCACCAGCATTTCACGGAAGGGACGGGTTTGATGGTCGCCGGCCCACTGGGCGAACATCCACAGGTCGCGTTGGTCGGCGTGGGCAGTACCCGCTATCAGCAGGCCTGCCGCCAGAAGCAGTTTTTTCATTCTTTATCCATCCCTGCATAGAGAACAAACAAAGCTACGCGGTGGATGGCGCCGACTGTGCGAGGTCAGTCCTCAAGCAGCGTGCAGGCCATCACCAGGGCATCTTCACGGCCCCCGGCAATCGGATAATAGTCGCGACGGCGGCCGATTTCGTTGAAACCGTAGCGCTCGTACAAACGATAGGCCGACTGGTTGCTGGCGCGCACTTCCAGGAAGCATTCGCGGCCATTGAGCTGGTAAGCCCGGGCCATCAGGTGCTCCAGCAGGCGCAGGCCCAGGCCGCGCCCCTGGTTTTCCGGTTTGACGGTGATATTGAGCAGGTGCGCCTCGTCGATGATCACGTTGATCACCCCATGGCCAACCTGCTGCTGGCCATCGAACATCAGCCAGACTTCGTAGGACTTGAGCGCATCCTGAAAGATCCCGCGGGTCCAAGGGTGACTGAACGCGGCATATTCGATCTTAAGTACGGCTTCCAGATCCGCCTCGTTCATCGGGCGGAAACTGATCGATTCACTCATTCAACGCTCTTCCAGCGCGCCATCAGCTGGCGCATGGCTTTCCAGACGTCCGCCTTGCGCTGCGGCTCGTCCATCAACAATTCAAGGCCCGGCAGCGCCCAGGCATCGCCCAGGCCGTCCAGCTCAAGGGTTTGGTAATAGGCCTCGGCATCGGCATTGGCGGCAAAGCGCAGTGCCGGCAAGCCGATCAGCCACAGGCAGGCACTCGGGCAATCTTCCAGGCGCGCCTGGACAAAGCCCTGGACGAAGTCGCGCGCGGCTTCGGGGCCCTGGTCCATGTTGCCGCGTACCAGCAACGGCCAGCGCACCGGTTCGCCGATGATCTGCGGGGCGTCAGGCAGGCCGGCAGCGCGCAGCATGTCCTTGAGCAGCAAGTAGGACGGGTCGCGGCTCTGGAACGGCTGGCCGGTGGTCAGTTCGACCAGCAGCAGGCAGCTGCCAGCGCGCAGCAACTGCAACGAGAAGCGCGGTGGCGGCACCGGGGCCGGCCGTGGCGGTGCGGGCTGCTCCTCGGCTTCGACGGGCTTGGCGGCAGGCTTGGGCGCACTACCCGGGCGCGGAATCTCGATTTTCGGCCGCTCACCGGAGCGGGCCTGGGGGCTGGCGGGCGTTTCGTTTGCAGCCGGTGCCGGCCTGACCTCGAAATCGATGTCCTCGACCGGCCCCACCGGCAGCAGCAGCTCGGGCCGCGACGGTGCGGCGAACGGCAGTTCGGCGCGCGGCAGCCAGTGCACCACTTGCATGGCGGAAAGGTAGGCGCGGCGACGGGGTTCGGTCAGCAAGGGGCGGATATCCGAGGGGCTCAAGACAGTTGGCCATTCTAACGTGTACGCCGTGGCTTTTGCAGCGCCTATCAGACCGAGCGCCGCGCGGGCGGCGCTCGATCTCCACACCACCACAAAAACAACGCCATACACCCACAAACAAAAAGGTTATCTCTCATTACAGACCAAGGGGTGAAAACCTCCCCCCCGGATGCAGTACAATCGCCCCCTTTTTCTTGGCAACGAGTCGAAGCCAATGATCGAACCCAAGCGCGTCCTGCGCGCCCTAGCCGAACACTGGGCCCTGATCGAGCCGCTGTGCGAGCGTTTCGACCAGGGCACCCTGAGCCTGGTCGAGTTGCGCCAGCATGTGGCCCGCCAGCAGCTCGAAAGCACCCCGCAGGACATCACCCAGCTACTCGACGTGTGGATCCGCCTGGACATCCTGGTCCCGGTGGCCAAGAGCCCGAACCGCTTCGAGCTCAACGCGCAGATCCACGACTTCCTCGCCTACCTGCGCCGCGAACACCGGCTGGGCCTGTGCCTGGAGATCGAAGCCTATCTGCGCCACCTCGAACGCCTCGCCGGCCATATCCAGGACGCCTTCGACAACCGCGACAGCGACGACCTGGCGCGCCAGCTGCGCCTGCTCGACATGCGCGTGCGCGATGTACTGAAAAAGCTCGATAACGACGAACAGGCACTGGTAGCCGTGGCCGAGCGGGCCAAGACCAGCAACCGCCAGATCCCGTTGCGCCAGCGTTACGCCGAAGTACTGGCCACCTGGGACGAATACGTCGAGCCGATGATCCAGCTGGTGAACGCCGACGGCGCCTTCGAACAAGGCGTGCGCAAGGTCGAGACCGTGCTGCTGAAGCTGCTGGGCGAACAGGCCCGCCTGGGCCACCTGGTCGACGACGACATGCTGCTGCGCACCCACGCACGCATCCTGGAAATGCAGACCAGCGCCCAGCTGACCCTGCGCCACGCCCGTGAACTGCTGCTGCCGCTGCGCGAAGAAGCCCGCCGTCACAACGCCGTGACCCGTGGCGCCGCGCTGGCCCTGTCGGTGATCCGGCGCAAGGGCATCGATGCCGTGCCGCAGGCGGCCATGCCGATGTTCACCCGCCCGCAGAGCACCTTCCTCGGCAGTGCCAGCCAGGTCGAGGCCTATGTGTACGCCCTGGCGCGCTTCGAGCCCAAGCCGGCGCGCTTCCCCAAGGCCCACAAGACCCAATCCGGCGACTTGCCCCGCGCACCGCGCACGGTGAAGGAAATGGCCGAACGCTGCGAACAGGCTCTGCCGCTGCCCGACCTGATGGTCTGGCTGCTGGAGCAGGAACCCGAAGGCGCCACCGACGAACTGCTGTACTGGTTCTCGCGCCTGTCGCGAGAAAAGCGCTTCAAGCGCGAGCGCCTCGACCGCCGCGAATACACCACCCAGGAACACTTGGTCAGCCTGCGCTCGTACGCCCTGACCTCCAGCCGCGAAGACGCCACCAGCGCGCCTACCGAACCCAACGCGAGCCCAGCCCATGCATCTTGATCTTTCCGAACTGTCCCAGCTCGCGCCGATCTTCCGCGAGCTGTTCAAAGGCTTCCACGTCAGCCGCCGCGATCCCGAGCTGTACGCGCAGCTGTCGAACTTCCAGGACCAGTACCGCACTTTGTTCAAGGCCCTGGGCTTCGAGCTGGTGTGCGACACCCGCGGTTTCTATTACTTCGTGCCGGACATGACCGCCGCGCAGGTCAACAAGACCGCGCAGCGCCTGTCGCTGTTCACCTTCATCCTGGTCGAGCACCTGGCCGACCAGGGCCGTGACCCGATGGCCGTGCTGGACGGCGGCAGCATCGGCCGCGACGAACTCCCATCGCTGCTGGACAAGTACCGCGACCTGTTCCTGCAGGCCGAAGTGCAGACCGTGGACGAGCTGGAAGAAAAAATCCTGCGCCGCATGACCCAGCTCGGCTTCGCCCATGAAGAAGGCGGCATCTACCGCTTCCTGCCGCCGATGCACCGCTTCCTCGATGTGTGCCTTTCGGTGCAGCAGGACCGCGACCTGGCCGCCACCCTGCACAGCGTCCTGCCGCTGCCCACCCCGGTACTGGTCGAGGAAGAAAGCCCCGAAGAACTCAACCGCACCGACGATCCGCTCGACCTCACGCCCTTCGAGGGCGAGGAAAGCGATGAGGACGCCCTGGCCCGGGCCATCCGCGAAGAGCAACAGGAGATTGACGCATGAGCCAGGAACGCTACGGCATCCGCCGCTTTGCATTGCTCAACACCGCCGGCTACAGCCTTGGCCTGTTCCCGCTGGAACACCCGCTGTCGGTCTACGGTGCCAACAACCTGGGTAAGTCGGCGTCGATCAACGCCCTGCAGTTCCCGATCCTGGCACGCATGTCAGACATGAGTTTCGGCAAGTACAGCCTCGAGCAGTCGCGCCGCTTCTACTTCGCCAGCGACACCTCTTACATTCTCTGTGAGCTGAGCCTGCCCCACGGCCCGCACGTGATCGGCGTGGTCGGCCGCGGCCCGGGCGGCGGTTTCGGTCACCAGTTCTTCGCCTACAAAGGCGAATTGGACCTGGCCCATTACCAGAAGAACGACACCTGCCTGCGCCAGAAAGAGCTGTTCACCAACCTGGAGCGGCTGGGCATCAAAGCCTACGAGCTGAAGCCGGACGAACTGCGCCGCCTGCTGGTTGGCGGCCACACCTCGGTGCCGCTGGACCTGACCATGATCCCGCTGCGCTCCACCAGCGAGCAAAGCCTGAAAACCTTCCGCGCGCTGTTCATCAACCTGCTGCACATGCGCGAAATCACCGCGGCCAAGCTCAAGCAGCTGTTCCTGGACGCCTTCGAGCACAGCCTGCGTTCGGGCAGCGTCGACTACATCGCCGCGTGCGAGGAAGCCTTCCGCGACGTGCGCCGCATGGAGCAGGACTACAACGCCCTGGTCGCCGCCGGCCCGCTGGTCGAGGCCCTGGCCGGTGGTGTAGCCCAGCGCGACATCCTGCGTGGCAAGCTGCACCGCATTTCGCCAGTGCTCGACACCCTGCTGGGCACCTGGCAGGAATACGCCATGGCGCGCAAGGAAGAGCTGGTCATCCAGTCCGAGCACTACCGTGGCGAGCAGGACCGCCTGCAGAACGACCAGCGCGGCGGCACCCAGGAGCTGATGCGCCTGGAGCGTGAGATTACCGGTATCCAGCGCTGGCTGGGCGAGCTGTCGGTGCTCAAGCACCGCTTTGCCCTGGTCGATGACGTCAAGGTACTGGAGCAGCAGCTGCTGGCGGCCAAGGACGCCCACGACGAACTGGCCGGCGCCCTGGCGCAGTCGCGCCAGTTCAGTGCCGAAGACCTGGACGAGCGCGTACGCGACCTGGAAAAACGCCTGAAGCAGGTCAAGCAGCAACTGGACCACGCTGACAACAACAGCTACGCCCGCCTGCGCGAGGAGTTCTCGCAGCAGGACGTCGACCGCCTGATGCGCCTGTTCAACGGTGCACTGTTCAGCCTGCCGCTGGGCGACCGTGGCATCGAGCTGGACGACAGCGCCCTGTGGGTAAAATCGCTGGAAGCGGTGCTGGACGGTTTCAAGGGCGAGCGTTTCGAAGCCCCGGGCCTGTCCATCGACCTCACCCACATCGACCCACCGGCGCTGCAGGCCCTGGCCGACCGCGCCGCCCTGCGCGACCAGAAAGAGCGCCTGGAAAAAGAGCTGAAGCAGCTCAAGACCCAGCAGGCTGTAACCGCAGACCGCACCGCCTCGAAGGCGCAGACCGAAACCCTGTACCAGCAAGTGCTGGACGCGCAGAAGGCGCTGGAAGACTTCCGCCGCAGCGAAACCCTAGCCGCCGAAGAGCCCGAGAAGCTGGAACAGCTGTCACAACTGGAAGCCGCCCAGGACGAACTCAAGCGCTCCAGTGATGCCTTCACCGAGCGCGTCCAGCAGCTGTCGGCCAAGCTGCAGCTGGTCGGCCGCCAGATCGGCGACCTCGAGTCCAAGCAGCGCACCCTGGAAGACGCCCTGCGCCGTCGCCAGCTGCTGCCGGCCGACCTGCCTTACGGCACCCCGTTCATGGAAGCCATCGACGACTCGATGGACAACCTGCTGCCCCTGCTCAACGATTACCAGGACAGCTGGCAAGGCCTGCAACGGGTAGACAACCAGATCGAGGCGCTGTACGCCCAGGTGCGCCTGAAAGGCGTGGCCAAGTTCGACAGCGAAGACGACATGGAGCGCCGCCTGCAGCTGCTGGTGAACGCCTATGCGCACCGTACCGAAGAAGCCCTGACCCTGGCCAAGGCACGCCGCGCCGCGGTCACCGACATCGCCCGGACCCTGCGCAACATCCGCAGTGACTACGACAGCCTCGAGCACCAGCTGGCCCTGTTCAACCGCGAGATCAACAAGCGCCAGGTTTCCAACCTGGAGAGCTTCCGCGTGGTGCTGGCGCCGAACAAGGAAGCGCTCAAGCACATCGACCAGATCATCCACAGTGCCGGCCAGTACGAAGAAGGCGAAACCTTGTCGGTGTTCGACCTGACCCAAAGCGCCGAGCAGGACAACAAGAACGAAGAGGCCAAGGAATACCTGGCACGCCTTGTGGCAGCCAACCACAACCAGCTGGGCCTGAAAGACCTGTTCGAGCTAGCGTTCGAGATCACCAAGGTCAACGGCCAGCCGATCATCCACGCCGACATCGACGGCGCTGCGTCCAACGGCACCACCATGACCATCAAGGCGCTGACCAACATGTACTTGTTGCTGCACCTGATGGACCGCGACCTGGCCGGGCGCATTCGCCTGCCGTACTACCTGGACGAAGCAGCGGACATCGACGAACGCAACCAGGCCGCACTGCTGGAGACCAGTTTGCAGCTGGGCTTCGTACCGATTCTGGCGAGTGTGAAGCCACAGGTATCCGCGCACGTGGCGATCGACCTGGAAGGCGGCAGCGGGCCGAACGGCATCTACATCGACGAGGCGGACTGGAAGTTCATCAGCCGGCTGGATGAGGTGAAGGCGGTTGTGCGTGAGGATCAGGCCGAAGAATTGGCCTGATATTGATGTAATGGGGCCGCTTTGCGGCCCGTTCGCGGCACAAGGCCGCTCCTACAAGGGGACGCATATCCCTGTAGGAGCGGCCTTGTGCCGCGAATGGAGGCCGAAGGCCTCCCGGCAATCTACCAGGCTATCAATGAGCCCAAGGCAGGATCGGGATCGCGGTCACTGCGTTCTGCGGGCTGCCTTCGATCATGCGGTCGCTGTACACCAGGTACACCAGCGTATTGCGCTTCTTGTCCAGGAAGCGCACCACCTGCATGGTCTTGAACACCAGCGAGGTGCGTTCCTTGAACACTTCCTCGCCGTCTTTCAACTCACCCTTGAAGTTGATCGGCCCGACCTGACGGCAGGCAATCGACGCCTCCGCACGATCCTCCGCCAGCCCCAGGCCACCCTTCATGCCGCCAGTCTTGGCCCGCGACAGGTAGCAGGTCACGCCCTCCACCTTGGGGTCGTCAAACGCTTCGACCACAATGCGGTCGTTCGGCCCCAGGAACTTGAAGACAGTGGACACCTGGCCGACTTCCTCGGCCCCGGCCAGCATTGGCAGCGCCAGCGCCACCACGGCAATCACTCGCTTGAACAGGCTCATACCAGCACCAGATTGTCACGGTGTACCAGCTCGGGCTCAGCGCTATAGCCAAGGATCGACTCGATACCATCGGACGACTGACCGATGATCTTCTGCGCCTCCAGGGCGCTGTAGTTGGCCAACCCGCGGGCCACTTCAACACCGTCCGGGCCAACGCACACCACCATCTCGCCACGGCGGAAGCTGCCCTGCACGGTCTTCACGCCAACCGGCAACAGGCTCTTGTTGGCCTGGCGCAGCGCCTGCACGGCGCCGGCATCCAGCACCAGGGTGCCACGGGTCTGCAGGTGGCCAGCCAGCCACTGCTTGCGCGCAGCGAGCATGCCGCGCTCGGGCGACAGCAAGGTACCCAGGCGCTCGCCCGCCTTGAGGCGATCAAGCACGCGCTCGATGCGGCCACCGATGATGATGGTGTGGGCACCGGAACGGGCGGCCAGGCGCGCGGCGCGCAGTTTAGTCTGCATGCCGCCACGGCCCAGGGCACCACCGGTACCCCCGGCCACGGCATCCAGCGTCGGGTCGTCGGCACGGGCTTCGTAGATCAGCTGGGCTTCGGGGTTGTTGCGCGGGTCGGCGTCGAACATGCCATCGCGGTCGGTGAGGATCACCAGCAGGTCGGCCTCGACCAGGTTGGCCACCAGCGCTGCCAGGGTGTCGTTGTCGCCGAAGCGGATTTCGTCGGTGACCACGGTGTCGTTTTCGTTGATCACCGGCACCACGCCCAGGTCGACCAAGGTGCGCAGGGTACTGCGGGCGTTCAGGTAACGCTTGCGGTCGGACAGGTCGTCATGGGTCAGCAAGATTTGCGCGGTGTGCTTGCCGTGTTCGCCGAAGCTCGACTCCCAGGCCTGCACCAGGCGCATCTGGCCGAGCGCGGCAGCGGCCTGCAGCTCGTTCATCGCGCTCGGTCGCGAAGTCCAACCCAGCTGGCTCATGCCGGCAGCCACGGCCCCGGAGGAGACCAGAACCAACTCCACGCCTGCCTCACGCAGCGCGACCATCTGCTCGACCCAAACGGCCATGGCACCGCGGTCGAGGCCCTTGCCATCAGCGGTCAGCAGAGCACTGCCAATCTTCACGACCCAGCGCTTGGCGCCCGTCACCTTGCTTCGCATCTTCTTCCAACCTATGTCGAATCTGTAGATACCGTGGATACAAAAACGCCGCTCCAGAGAGCGGCGTTTAGTGTACTGCAACCGGTCAGTCGCGCACGTAAATGATTTCCGGACCGTCTTCGTCGTCCTCGAAATCATCATCCCAAGCGTCATCGTCACCGATGTCGTGCACGCTCTTGACGCCAGTACGGCGCAGGGTACGCGCGTCGTCCAGGGCCTGAAGCTGGGCACGGGCTTCGTCCTCGATGCGCTGGTCGAGGTCGGCCAGCTCGGCGGCGTAGGCCGGGTCGTTGGCCAGGCGGTCGGCGCGGTCTTCGAGGTAGCGCATCAGGTCGTGGCTGAGCTTGTCGGTACCCTGCTTGGAGATCGCCGAGATCACGTAGACCGGGCCTTCCCACTCCAGGCGATCGATCACCTCCTGAACACGCTCATCGCGCTCGTCGTCCATGACCATGTCCGACTTGTTCAGTACCAGCCAACGCTCACGCTCGGCCAGCGACGGGCTGAAGCGGGTCAGCTCGTTGACGATCACTTCGGCAGCATCGGCCGGGCTGCTTTCGTCCAGCGGCGCAATGTCCACCAGGTGCAGCAGCACGCGGGTGCGCGCCAGGTGCTTGAGGAAGCGGATACCCAGGCCGGCACCGTCGGAAGCGCCTTCGATCAGGCCGGGGATGTCGGCGATGACGAAGCTCTTCCAGCGGTCGACGCTGACCACGCCCAGGTTTGGTACCAGGGTGGTGAACGGGTAGTCGGCCACTTTCGGCTTGGCGGCCGAGACCGAGCGGATGAAGGTACTCTTGCCGGCGTTCGGCAGGCCCAGCAGGCCAACGTCAGCCAACACCTTCATTTCCATCTTCAGGTCGCGCTGGTCACCCGGCTTGCCTGGCGTGGTCTGGCGCGGTGCACGGTTGGTGCTGGACTTGAAACGGGTGTTGCCCAGGCCGTGCCAGCCGCCTTGGGCGACCATCAGCTTCTGGCCAGGGGTGACCAGGTCACCGATCACTTCCTGGGTGGAAGCGTCAATCACAGTGGTACCGACCGGCACGCGCAGGAACAGGTCTTCACCCTTCTTGCCGGTGCAGTCGGTGCTGCCGCCATTGGAGCCGCGCTGGGCTTCGTGGTGACGGGTGTAGCGGTAGTCGACCAGGGTGTTCAGGTTTTCGTCGGCGACCATGTACACCGAGCCGCCGTCACCGCCGTCACCGCCGTTAGGGCCACCGTTCTCGATGAACTTCTCGCGACGGAAGCTCATGCAACCGTTGCCGCCGTCACCGGCCTTGACCCGAATCGATACTTCGTCAACAAACTTCATTAAAACCGCCTCTCGTCGGTAGACGAGTTGAATGAATCAAAAACATGAGGCTCTTGCAAAAATGAGCGCGGCGGCCCCGTACGACCGTAGAAACCAACGCCGGCAACCCAGACAAACAGCTTTGCAAGAGGCTCACCACAAACGAAAAAGCCCCGTCGCATGACGGGGCTTCTGGAGCGACGTCGCGATTAAGCGGCGACGATGCTCACGTAACGGCGCATGAACTCGCCTTTCTTCTCGAACTTGATCACGCCTTCGATCTTGGCGAACAAGGTGTGGTCCTTGCCCATGCCAACGCCGTAGCCAGCGTGGAATTCAGTGCCGCGCTGACGGACGATGATGTTGCCTGGCTTGATAACCTGGCCGCCATACATCTTCACGCCAAGGCGTTTAGATTCTGAGTCGCGACCGTTACGAGTACTACCACCAGCCTTCTTGTGAGCCATGGTTCAATTCTCCAAATAAATTCAGGGGATCTAGGGGATTAAGCCTGGATGCCGGTGATTTTGATCTCGGTGAACCACTGGCGGTGGCCCATACGCTTCATGTGGTGCTTACGACGACGGAACTTGATGATGCGAACCTTGTCGTGGCGGCCTTGCGAAACGACTTCGGCCACTACTTTAGCGCCAGCAACAACTGGAGCACCGATGGTGACTTCTTCACCGTTGGCGACCAGCAGAACGCGATCGAAAGTCACGGATTCGCCAGTGGCGACTTCCAGTTTTTCGATCTTGAGGAATTCACCTTCAGCGACTTTGTACTGCTTGCCGCCGGTAACGATTACTGCGTAAGACATGGTATTTCTCCGATAATCCTGCTCACCCAGCGCTTTATATGATGAGTATTGGCTGGCATGGCTGCACAAGGCTGGAACGGCCCGGCGCAATTGCGTAAGGCAGGTGCTGCCCAGGAAGTTAGGGTGCGCGATTGTACGCAACCCTGGTTTTGCTTGCAAGTGCCGCCCCCGGCCCGCTGGCACCGCGCCTTGACACACCGGTACCCGCGACCTAGCATGCCGCGCAACCTCACTGGAGCAGCCGATGCAACCCCAAACCTTCTACCGCGCGGTGGCTGATGATTTCAGCGCCGTCGACGAGATCATCAAGAAGCAGCTGACCTCGCGCGTGCCGCTGGTATCGAAGATCGGCGACTATATCACGTCGGCCGGTGGCAAGCGCCTGCGTCCCCTGCTGGTACTGCTGTGTGGCAAGGCCCTGGGCCGCGAAGGCGACGACCTGCGCCTGCTGGCTGCCACCATCGAATTCCTGCACACCGCCACCCTGCTGCACGACGACGTGGTCGACATGTCCGGCATGCGCCGTGGCCGCTCCACCGCCAACGCCCTGTGGGGCAACGCGCCGAGCGTGCTGGTGGGCGACTTCCTTTATTCGCGCTCGTTCGAAATGATGGTCGAACTGGGTTCGATGCCGGTCATGCAGATCCTGTCCAAGGCCACCCGTGTGATTGCCGAAGGTGAAGTGCTGCAGTTGTCGCGGGTACGCGATGCCAGCACCACCGAGGAAATCTACATGGAGGTGATCCGCGGCAAGACCGCGATGCTGTTCGAAGCCTCGACCCACAGCGCCGCCGCGCTGGCCGAAGCCACCGACGAGCAGCGCGAAGCCCTGCGCACCTTCGGTGACCACCTGGGCGTGGCCTTCCAGCTGGTCGACGACCTGCTGGACTACAAGGGCGACTCGCAAACCCTGGGCAAGAACGTCGGTGACGACCTGGCCGAGGGCAAGCCTACCCTGCCGCTGATCTACACCATGCGCGAAGGCACTGCCGAGCAGGCTGCGCTGGTACGCCAGGCGATCCAGAAGGGCGGCCTTGAGGATCTGGAACAGATCCGCGTGGCGGTCGAAGCGTCGGGCGCGCTGAAGTACACCGCAGAGCTGGCGCGCGACTATGTGAAGCGCGCCATTGCATGCCTCGAAGTGCTGCCTGCCAGTGAGTACCGGGATGCCCTGGTTGAGCTGAGCGAGTTTGCGGTCGCGCGTACGCACTGACAGAACGAGTCGCCTTCATTCGCGGGCAAGCCCGCTCCACAGGATTGCGTCGCCTGTAGGAGCGTGCTTGCCCGCGATGCGTTTTGTCCGGACATAATCACTTCTGGGAAAATACCTTTTACAATGTGGGTTTTTAACCGCCCGTCTGTTTGTTTGAGGAACCGAAGTGAGCACTTTGCCACCCTGCCCAAAATGCAATTCCGAGTACACCTATGAGGATGGCACTCAGCTGATCTGCCCTGAATGCGCCCACGAGTGGTCTGCCAGTGGCGACGCCGAAGCGGCCAGCGACGAGGCGGTGAAGAAGGACTCGGTCGGCAATATCCTGCAGGACGGCGACACCGTCACCGTGATCAAGGACCTCAAGGTCAAGGGTTCGTCCCTGGTGGTCAAGGTCGGCACCAAGGTCAAGAACATCCGCCTATGCGACGGCGACCACGATATCGACTGCAAGATCGACGGTATCGGCGCCATGAAACTGAAGTCCGAGTTCGTTCGCAAAGTCTGATTACAGAAAAAAAGGCCAATTGGCGCTTGCTATTCTGATAATAAGAATTATTCTCATTGGAACTGGTATCCAAGGAGAATAGCCATGACTTATCTGATTGACGCTTGGCTTGACCGCCCTCACCCCTACCTGCGCATTCTTCATCGCGAAACCGGCGAAGTGTGCGCGGTGCTTGAAGAAGAAGCGCTCGACGAACTGCGTGACCAGGGCGACCTGGACATGAGCGGGCTGAATTCGAGTGAACCGGGGGTGCTCAAGGAGCTGGTGCGCAACCTGTTTCTGTTCTGCTATGCGCGGGCATTGCGCCCGATGGGAACAGACTGGAACTGAGGGCCCTGGCGAGGGCTTCGCCCTCGATCGCGGCACAAGGCCGCTCCTACAGGGGACGCATCCCGCCGAGGGATCGCATATTCCTGTAGGAGCGGCCTTGTGCCGCGAATGGGCCGCAACGCGGCCCCAAGCGGTATTACAGAACGTCGAGCAGCTCGACGTCGAACACCAGCACGCTGTGCGGCGGGATGCTGCCAACGCCTTGGGCGCCGTAGGCCAGCTCGCTCGGCACGTACAGGCGCCATTTGCTGCCGGCATTCATCAGCTGCAGGGCTTCGGTCCAGCCAGCAATCACGCCACCAACCGGGAATTCAGCCGGCTGGCCACGCTCGTAGGAGCTGTCGAACACGGTGCCGTCGATCAGGGTGCCGTGGTAGTGCGTACGCACGTTGTCTTCGCGAGTCGGCTTGGCGCCTTCACCTGCGGTCAGTACTTCGAACTGCAGGCCCGAAGCCAGGGTGGTGATGCCATCACGCTTGGCGTTTTCAGCCAGGAATTCCTTGCCAGCGCCAGCAGCGGCTTCAGCCTTGGCAGCCGCTTCGGCTTGCATGATGTCGCGGATCACTTTGAAGCTGGCCGACAGGTCGGCTTCGCTGACGCGGCTGTCGGCGCCGTTGAAGGCGTCGGTCAGGCCGGCCAGGATGGCTTCCAGGCTAACACCTGGTGGCGGGTTGTCGCGCAGCTGGCCGCCCAGCTGACGGCCGATACCGTAGCTGACGCGCGTTTCGTCGGTAGACAGATTGAGTTCGGACATTGTCGTGCTCCACTGCAGGGCGCAGTGCAGCCGCGCCCTTGATGAAAAGGGCGAGCAGCCTAGCACACTGATGAGCTGCGAGCAGCTACCAGGCCGAACGCTGGGAAATCGGCACCTTGAGGTCTTCTTCGGGGTGCGAACCCATGCCGCACATTTCATCCTGCACCGACCAGTGCACCAGGTTCATCGAGACCATGGGGATGGTTTGCAGCAACTTGCGGGCATCCTCCACCGAGTGCACGCGCAAGCGCTCGCCACGGGTGTCAGACAACGGGTGGGCGCGGCCTTTGAGCCGGGCTTCAATGAGGTAATCGCCGCCTTCGATGGCGATCAGGTTCACTTCGTCGACATGGCCAGCCCTGGCCTCGAGATTGAGCTGATGCAGGTTCATGTAAGCACCTCGCGATGAGAACCACGCATGAGTGCTCATTTTTCGTACAGGCGAGGCTAAAGCACAAGCCAGAAACGACACCGCCCGTCCGTTTTGCAACAGACGGGCGGTGCAGGCAACAACCGGGCTCAGTGCTTGGTCAGCTTGTCCAGGTAGCCCATGCAGAACGCCGAAACCACAAAGGTCATGTGGATGATCACGTACCACATCAGGTAGTCGGTGGAGATGTTCTGGGCATCCATGAACACCCGCAGCAGGTGAATGGACGAAATCGCCACGATCGACGCAGCCACCTTCATCTTCAGCGACGAGGAGTCCATCTTGCCCAGCCAGTTGAGCTTTTCCTTGCTGTCGTCGATGTCCAGTTGCGAGACGAAGTTCTCGTAGCCGGAGATCATCACCATCACCAGCAGGCCACCCACCAGCGACATGTCGATCAGCGAGAGGATCACCAGGATCAGGTCAGCTTCGCTCAGGGCAAAGACGTTGGGCAGGACGTGGACCACTTCCTGGAAGAATTTCAGCGCCAGGGCCAGCAGGCCGAGGGACAGGCCGAAGTAGATGGGGGCGAGCAGCCAGCGCGAGGCATACATCGCGTTTTCGAGAATACGTTCCATGGAGGGTTTGGGACTCGTCAGGTGACTAAAAAAACGACAGCGAGTATAGCCAGCCACCTGTTACAGCAAAAGCCCGGTGAATGGGGGCTGCTTTGCAGCCCATTCGCAGCACAAGGCTGCTCCTACAAGCGACCGCGATCTCCTGTAGGAGCAGCCTTGTGCTGCGAATGGTCCGCAAAGCGGCCCCCGGCATCAATCAGGTCTCAGGATGAAACTGATAATCCCCCAGATTCCGGCACCGCTCGCCATTGATCCGCCGCAACTGGGCCTGCAGGTGCAAGCACCAGATCTGCGGGTCTTCGGATACCTGGTAGCCATGCAAGGTCAGGCTGTCGACGATGGCGTTGAGCACCGATTCGGCCACCAACGGCCCATGAAACGGCCCTTGAGCCTTTATCGCGGAAGGTTGCTCACCGGCCATGCCGGCGGCAAACAGCAGCGTCCACATGCCGTTATCCCCGGCCAGTGGGCGAATGCTGCATTCGATGCGGGTCACCAGGCCCAGGCACTGGCGTGTGAGGCTGAGGTTGCGCATGGCCGCGTCCCCTCCAATAAGCCTTGTTCAGCCTGAACACCAGGCTGTTTCCATCCTGAACGCTGATACCGTCCTTAAGTTCCAGCATAGGATAACAGCACCAAAAGATGGAAAACCGGCGCTGAACGGTAGCACATCGCCGCCAGCGCCGGTTTATTGACTCAGGCCGGTTTGGCTTGGGCAATCACCTCTTCCAGGCGTTCTTTTTCTGCCTTCTCGATGTCTTCCTCGCTGATCATTTCGGCGATTTCACGCAGGCGCTCCACCACCCGGGCGTTGACGCTGCCCTCGGTAAACAGGCCCTGGTCATCAAGCACCCCGGCCTCCTCGCCCACCAGCAGGCTCAGCGCCTCATCGGCCTGGCTGACGGCGTAAACGTGGAACATGCCGTTCTCCACAGCCTGCAGCACGCGCTCGTCGAGCATCAGGGTGGCCACGTTGGCACGCGGAATGATCACCCCCTGCTCGCCAGTCAGGCCACGCGCCTCGCACAGGCGGAAGAAGCCCTCGATCTTCTCGTTGACCCCACCCACGGCCTGCACTTCACCAAACTGGTTGATGGAACCGGTGATGGCGAAGCACTGCTTGAGCGGCGTGCGCGACAGGGCCGAGATCAGCGTGCAGGCTTCGCCCAGCGAGGCGCTGTCACCGTCTACATAGCCGTAGGACTGCTCCAGGGCGATGCTCGCGGAAATCGCCAGCGGGAACTCCTGCGCATAGCGGCTGCCCAGGTACCCGGTGAGGATCATCACACCCTTGGAGTGGATCGGCTGGCCAAGGTTGACCTCGCGCTCGATGTCGACAATGCCGCTACCGCCCGGGTACACGGTGGCAGAGATACGCGCCGGCATACCGAACGCCGAGTCGCCCACTTCCAGCACGGTCAGGCCGTTGCACTTGCCGATGGCCGCCCCTTCGGTATCGATCAGGATAATGCCGGCCAGCATGTCGTCCAGCACCCGCTGCGAAACACGCCCGGTGCGGGTGGCCTTGGCCTTGAGCGCACGTTCGATGTGCCCGGCGTCGGTCATTTCGTCACTGGCCAGCTGACGGATGAAATCGGCTTCGCTGACCAGCTGGAACAGATCGCCGATACGCGCCGACAGGCGTGACTGGTTCTCTGCCAGCCGGGCGCTGTAGGTGGCCAGGCGTGCTACCGCGTCACTGGTCAGCGGCGCCATGCCCTCTTCGTTGGTACGGGTACGCAACAGCTGGGCGAACTGCTCCAGGTTCTCGTCGACCATGGGCATGTCTTCGTCGAAGTCCACCAGCACGCGGAACATCTCCTGGAAGTCCGGGTCGTGGTCCTGCAGCGCGTAGTACAGCTGGCGTGAGCCGATGATCACCAGTTTCACGTTCAGCGGAATCATCTGCGGCTGAAGGCTGACGCTGGCCACACGGCCCAGTTCACCGATGGGTGACTCCATCTTCAGCTTGCGCGACTGCAGCGCACGCTTGAGCGCATCCCACACGAACGGCTCGCCGAGCATTTTCTCGGCTTCAAGAATCAGGAAGCCGCCGTTGGCACGGTGCAACGCGCCTGGGCGCAGCTGGCGGTACGAAGTGTACAGCGCGCCCTGGTCGGTGCTGTATTCGATGCGGCCGAACAGGTTGTCGTAAGTCGGGTGCGGCTCAAACACCACTGGCGCGCCACCGGCGGCATGGTGGCCGACCACCAGGCTTGGGGCGTACTGCTCTTCCAGCAGCTTGCGCGCGGCGGCGTCGGTCTTGCTGTCGTCGACCAGTTGCTCGACCACGGTGCGCAGCAGGTTGAGTTGCACTGACTGCAGGTAAGCGCACACCGCGGCGTTCTCGGCGTACTTTTCCGACAGCGGCGCCAGCAACGGCTGCAAGGCCAGGGTGATGGTTTCTTCGTTGAGCTGGCGCAGCTGGTTGTTCGACTCGCGCTTCCACTGCGGCAGGCTGGCCAGCTCTTCGTTCAGCTGTTCCTCGAGCAAGGCAATGTCTTCGTGGAACTGCTCGCGCACCGCTTCAGGCAACTGGGCGAACTCGGCTTCATCCAGCGCCTTGCCCTCTGCCATCGGCGTGAAGGCGACGTTACTGGCGTCGCGGTACAAGGCCACGTCCTTTTCCAGCGAGGCCCGCTCGATCACATCCAGGGCGCGGTCGTAGCGCTGGTTGAAGGCGCGGTCGATGGCGCCTTTCTTCTGTTGGTACGACGGGTGCTCGAACACTGCCGGGAAGGTGGCCAACAGGTTGTCGATCAACCCGCCCATGTCGGCGATGAACGCACCGGCGCTGCCCGACGGCAATTCCAGGGCGCGGGGCTCGCGGGTGTCATCGAAGTGGTTGACGTAGACCCAGTCGGCCGGGGTCTGCTGGCGCTTGCCCTCGGCCTTGAGGTAGCGCTTGACGAACGAGAAGCGCCCGGTGCCGGGCTCGCCCATCACGTATACGTTGTAACCGGGGCGGGGCATGGCCACGCCGAACTGCAGGGCCTCGACAGCACGTTCCTGGCCCAGGACTCCGCGAAACGGCTCCAGATCGTCGGTATGGGTAAAGGCAAACTGCTCGGGGGAGAAACGCCGGGTCAGGGCTTCAGGCGCGAGACGCAGGCGCGCAGCGACAGGATCGGGCATTGGGTTTCCTTACTTCGGCGGGGCAGATGAGCAGCATTCTGGCGCTGCCCCAGCGCGCCTTGCAAGGCTCTACGGGACTTTATATCGCGGCAGGTGGCAGCCAGTGCAGGTCATGTAACAGCAAATTTTTCGCAATCAACAACGCAACCTTTAGATCGTGCCTAAACTCCAAGCTGCGCGGGTGGGTGAAAAGCTTTCCCGACCTGGCAACCGAGTTGCCAGAAACCCTGACCCTTGGTTAAGACAAAGAGAACAAATGCTATGAAACGGATTCTTCTGGGTACTCTGTTCACCGTGGTCTCGCTCAACGCCATGGCCGAAGCGCCTGGCGGCCCGAACTGCGGCTGGGGCAACATGCTGTTCGAAGGCCAGCGCGGCACTCCGGCACACTTCCTGGCTTCTACCACCAACGGCACTTCCGGTAACGCCACCTTCGGCATGACCTCCGGCACCAACGGCTGCTCGACCAAGGCTTCGCTGACCTACGGCGGCAAGTCCTGGTTTGCCATGAACGGCATGATGAACGAGCTTTCCGAAGACATGGCCATGGGCCAGGGCGAAGCACTGACCACCTATGCCGTAGTGCTTGGCGTGGCCCCGGAAGACCGCGTCTACTTCAACTCGGTTACCCACCAGCACTTCAACCAGATCTTCAGCAGCGCCGATGTCACTGCCGAAACTGTCCACACCAACACCCTGGCCGTTCTGAAGAGCGACCCACGCCTGGCCAAATACGCTACCGAGGCCTAAGCACTGCTGTTCCCGCCCCCACGGGGGCGGGTTTCGCCTTTTTCGGCATCGTGAAGAAGTAGTTGCCCGATATGCTCAAACGCCTCGCTTCCCTGGCGCTGTGTGCCTGCGCCCCTGTTCATGCCGCGCCCGTGCTGGATCAAGGCCGTCTCCAGCAACTGGCCAATACCCCTTACTGGCTCGCCATTGGTCACTACGAAACCGCCAAGCTCGGCGGCTGGCGTAGCTATGTGGACGATGATGCCTTCTTCCTCGCCGAGGACGGTGCGCACCACCCCGACCAAGAGCTGCAAGCCACGGTCGAAGCGCTGTATGCCCCGGCCAGCCTGGGCGACAAGCACGCCCAATGCGTATTCCCCGCCCGCACCCGCTGGCTGCGCGAACAGCTTGACCTGCAAGGCTTGCCGCAACCGGACTGCCAGGAGTTCAAGACCTGGTACAAGTCGATCGACCCGCACAGCGCCGCGCTTATCTTTCCGGCGGCCTACCTGAACAGCCCGTCTTCGATGTTCGGCCACACCCTGCTGCGCATCGACCAGTCCAACACCCGCAGCGACGACACCACGCTGCTGAGCTACGCGATCAACTTCGGGGCCTACATCGAAGGCAGCGACAACAGCATCCTGTACGCCTGGAAGGGCCTGATGGGCGGCTACCCAGGGCTGTTCGCGCTGATGCCCTACCAGGAAAAACTGTCCGAATACCGCAGCCTGGAAAACCGCGACCTGTGGGAATACCAGCTGGACCTCACCCCCGAAGAAACCGGGCGCATGGTCGAGCATGTGTGGGAGTTGAAGCAGATCCAGTTCGACTATTTCTTCTTCGACGAAAACTGCTCGTATCGCCTGCTGGAGCTGCTGCAAGTGGCCCGGCCGAGCCTGGACCTGACCTCGCAGTTCCCGCTGACCGCCATCCCGACCGATACGGTGAAGGCCGTGAAACAGTCCGGCCTGGTCGCCAGCGAGGTCTACCGCCCTTCCCGCGAACGTGAACTGCTGGCCAGGGCAGAGCCACTGGACCACGACGAAAAGCGTCAGGTGCTGGCCGTGAGTGCCAACACTGCACAGTTGCAGAGCCCTGAGTTCAAGGCCCTGCCCCGCGAACGCCAGGCGTTGGTACAAGACGCCGCCTATCGCCTTGAGCGTTACCGGGCCAATGGCCAGGAACGCGACCCTGGGCAGGCGAAACGCAGCTTCGAGCTACTGCGGGCGATCAACAGCAACCCGCCGCCGCCCTTGCAGATCGAGCGCCCCGGCCTGCCTGAAGACGGCCATGACTCACGCACCTGGCAACTGGGCGTGGGCACCCGTGAAGACCGCGCCTACGCCGAGTACGGCCTGCGCATGGCCTACCACGACCTGAACGACAATGCCTACGGCTTCCCGCTGGGGGCGCAAATCGAGATTCTGCAGCTGAAGGTGCGCCAGTACGAGGGTAATGACTGGCAGGTGCAGCGCCTGGACCTGGCCACCATTCGCTCGCTGACACCCCGCAACGAGCTGCTCAAACCCTGGTCGTGGCAGGTGGCCGGCGGCCTGGAGCGGGTGCCGGGCAAGCATGATGACGAGGTGCTGGTAAGCCACGTGAACGGCGGCGCCGGTGGCACCTGGCAACTGGCCGACGGGTTGCTGGGTTTTGCCCTCGGTACGGTGCGGGTCGAGCATCACAACGACTTCGCCCAGTTCATCGCCCCGGCGGCAGGGTTCAATGGCGGCCTGCTGTGGCGCAACGGCTTGGGCAACATGACGCTGGAGGCAAAGGGTGATTACTTCACCAACGGCGAAGTGCGGCGCAGTGTGAGCCTGAACCAGCAGTGGGAGATCAGCCAGAACCTTGGGCTGCGGTTGAGTGCCTCGCGCGAGTTCAGCCACCTGGCTACCGCACAGAACGAGGTAATGCTCGAATTGAAGTGGTACCACTACTGAGTGATCCAATCGACTCTTTGACACCGTTTTGACAGCTCCTCGACAAATGGCCACCTAGACTTCCCAATATAAACGGGAGGGTCTGGTGGTCATGTCGCGGTACTGGTTCGGCGTGTGCATTGCGTTGTTGCTGTCAGGTTGCGAAACCACCCACGAGCAGATGCTCAACCATGGTTATCCCCCTGCCTATGCCGATGGCTTTGAGGATGGCTGCAGCAGCGGCCGGCAGGCGGCCGGGCTGATGGTGGGCGGCTTCAGCAAGAACGTGCCGCGCTACCTGCACGAGCGCCAGTACGAAACCGGCTGGGACGACGGCTTCCGCCAGTGCCACGCCATGCAGAACAGTGAAGAACAGCGCGAGTACCACGAACGCTTCTGGGACCAGCGCGACCGCGATTGGGAACAGGAAAAGGACCGTGGCGCGGCCAAGGCTTATCGCCACAACTGAGTCGCAAACGGACATTCCTTGAAACCGGCGGCCTGCCATGATGGTCTCCTGCACATAGGAGGCCCAGCATGAGCCGAGCATTCGTCAATGAAGACCAGGCTGCCGCCCAGGCCGACCAGCCGGTCGAGCGTCGTGTCAGCGAACAACCCAACTACCTCACCGCCAACGGCCTGCGCCAGCTCCAGGCCCGCGTGGCCGAGCTGAATGCCTTGCGCAGCGAACTGCAGGCGCAGGGCGAACGTGGCGACACGCAGCGGCTGGCCGATACCGAGCGGGACCTGCGTTACTTCAGTGCGCGAGTGCAGAGTGCCCAGGTGGTGCCGGCAGCCACCTCACACAGCAAGGTGCAGATTGGTAGCCGGGTGCGGTTTGTCGATGCGCAGGACCAGGAGCAGGTGGTGCAGCTGGTGGGCGAGGATGAAGCGGATGCCGGGCGGGGGTTGATCAACTGGGGTTCGCCACTGGGGCGGGCGTTGCTGGGCGCGGGGCCTGGGGATGAAGTGGTTTGGCGGCGGCCGGTGGGGGATCAGGTGATTGAAGTGGTCGGGATCGAGGGTGAGCCCTGAGGAGGCCGCCGTGCGGCCCATCGCCGGCAAGCCAGCTCCCACAGGGTCATCACAGCCCTCGAGCCCTGTGATGACCCTGTGGGAGCTGGCTTGCCGGCGATGGGCTGCAAAGCAGCCCCAAAAAACTTCAGGTCAGACTACGCCTTGGGCCAGCATCGCATCAGCCACTTTCACAAAGCCTGCGATGTTCGCACCTTTGACGTAGTTGATACGGCCATCCGCCTCTTCACCGTAGTGCACGCAAGCATGGTGAATCGACTGCATGATGTTGTGCAGCTTGCTGTCCACTTCACCGGCAGTCCACAGCAGGCGCATGGCGTTCTGCGACATTTCCAGGCCCGACACAGCCACGCCGCCGGCGTTGGAGGCTTTGCCCGGGGCATACAGGATGCCGGCGTCCAGGAAGATATCCACAGCTTCGAGGGTGGTCGGCATGTTGGCGCCTTCGGCCACGCAGATGCAGCCGTTGCGCAGCAGCGTGCGGGCGTCTTCGGCGCCCAGCTCGTTCTGCGTGGCGCACGGCAGGGCGATGTCGCACGGCAGGCTCCACGGGGTCTGGTCCTTGCGGAACTCCAGGCCGTACTGCCCGGCCAGTTCGCTCAGGCGGCCACGCTTGACGTTCTTCAGCTCCATCAAGGCGTCCCATTGGGCATCGGTCAGGCCGGCTTCGACGTACAGGGTGCCTTCGGAGTCGGACAGCGAGATCACTTTGCCGCCCAGGTCCATCACTTTACGCGCCGCATACTGGGCCACGTTGCCCGAGCCGGAAACCGCCACGCGGCGCCCGTCGATACGCTTGTCCTGGCGTTTGAGCATTTCTTCGGCGAAGTACACGCAGCCGAAGCCGGTAGCTTCCGGGCGGATCAGGCTGCCGCCGTAGGTCATGCCTTTACCGGTCAGCACCGACGTGAACTGGTTGGCCAGGCGCTTGTACTGGCCAAACATGAAGCCGATTTCGCGGGCGCCCACGCCGATGTCACCGGCCGGTACGTCGCAGTCAGCGCCAATGTGACGGTACAGCTCGCTCATGAAGGCCTGACAGAAGCGCATCACTTCGGCGTCGCTCTTGCCTTTAGGGTCGAAGTCCGAGCCGCCCTTGCCGCCGCCCATGGGCAGCGAGGTCAGGGAATTCTTGAACACCTGCTCGAAAGCCAGGAACTTCAGCACGCTGAGGTTTACCGACGGGTGGAAGCGCAGGCCGCCCTTGTACGGGCCGATGGCGCTGCTCATCTGGATGCGGTAGCCGCGGTTGACCTGCACCTTGCCTTGGTCATCGACCCAGGAAACGCGGAACAGCACCGCGCGCTCAGGCTCGACCATACGCTCGAGGATGCCCGATTGCAGGTAGTGGGGGTTGGCTTCAAGGAACGGCCACAGGGTGCGCAGCACCTCTTCCACCGCCTGGTGGAATTCCGGTTGGCCGGGGTCACGCTGTTGCAGGCGTGCAAGGAAATGGTCGACAGATTCGATCATGGTAGACATCTCACCAAGAGGATTGGACTTATTGGTTTTTTTTCGAATGTACCAAGAAGCAATCGCACTGGAATAGGGCGAAATGTCGTTTTTTTGAAATTATTTGGTGCGTTTTATATAAGTGTATACAAACCACGCGCTTGATCAGCCGCTTTCCCGCTTGAGCCAGGCACAAAAATGGGGCCACCAAGGGCCCCATTCTTGTGCATCAGAAAACCGGCTTACTGGGCCAGTTTCTTGTGCCGTACACGGTGCGGCTGGGCAGCAGCATCGCCCAGGCGCTTCTTGCGGTCGGCTTCATACTCGGTGTAGTTGCCTTCGAAGAACACCACGTTCGAGTCGTCTTCGTACGCCAGGATGTGGGTAGCCACACGGTCCAGGAACCAACGGTCGTGGGAAATCACGATCGCGGCGCCCGGGAAGTCCAGCAGGGCTTCTTCCAGCGAACGCAGGGTTTCGACGTCGAGGTCGTTGGACGGTTCGTCGAGCAGCAGGACGTTACCGCCCTCCTTCAGGGTCAGGGCCAGGTGCAGGCGGCCACGCTCACCACCGGACAGGTCCTTGACGAACTTCTGCTGGTCGCCACCTTTGAAGTTGAAGCGGCCAACGTAGGTACGCGACGGGATCTCGTAGTTGCCGATGCGGATCTGGTCGGAACCGTCGGAAATCTGCTGGAACACGGTCTTGGCGCCGTCCAGGTCTTCGCGGCTCTGGTCCACGCAGGCCAGTTGCACGGTTTCACCGATCTCGATGCTGCCCGAGTCCGGCTGTTCCTTGCCCATCAGCATGCGGAACAGGGTCGACTTACCGGCACCGTTACCACCGATCACGCCGACGATGGCGCCTTTTGGCATGGCGAACGACAGGTTGTCGATCAGCACGCGGTCGCCGTAGCCTTTGGAGACGTTCTTGAACTCGATGACCTTGTCGCCCAGGCGCGGACCAGCCGGGATGTAGATCTCGTTGGTTTCGCTGCGTTTCTGGAATTCCTGCGACTGCATTTCTTCGAAGCGCTGCAGACGGGCCTTGGATTTGGACTGACGAGCCTTGGCGCCTTTGCGCACCCACTCCAGTTCCTCTTTCATGGCCTTCTCGTGGGCGCTCTGCTGCTTGGATTCCTGCGCCAGACGGTCCGACTTGGCTTCCAGCCAGCCCGAGTAGTTGCCTTCGTACGGGATACCGGCGCCGCGGTCCAGCTCCAGGATCCAGCCAGCGACGTTGTCGAGGAAGTAACGGTCGTGGGTAATGGCTACCACGGTGCCAGGGAAGTCATGCAGGAAGCGCTCAAGCCACGCCACCGAATCGGCATCCAGGTGGTTGGTCGGTTCGTCGAGCAGCAGCATGTCGGGGGCCGACAGCAGCAGGCGGCACAGGGCCACACGGCGCTTTTCACCACCGGACAGGTGCTCGATTTTTGCGTCCCAGGCCGGCAGGCGCAGGGCGTCGGCGGCGACGTCCAGCTGACGCTCCAGGTTGTGGCCATCGGCGGCCTGCAGGATGGCTTCCAGCTTGGCCTGCTCGGCGGCCAGCTTGTCGAAGTCGGCATCCGGGTCGGCGTAGGCGGCGTAGACCTCATCCAGGCGTGCCTGGGCGTCCTTGATCACGCTGACCGCTTCCTCGACCACTTCACGCACGGTCTTGGTCGGGTCCAGTTGCGGTTCCTGTGGCAGGTAACCCACGTTGATGTCGGGCATCGGACGGGCTTCGCCGTCGAATTCCTTGTCGACGCCCGCCATGATCCGCAGCAGGGTCGATTTACCGGCACCGTTCAGGCCGAGCACGCCAATCTTGGCGCCCGGGAAGAACGACAGGGAAATGTTCTTGAGAATTTCCCGCTTCGGCGGCACGACCTTGCTCAGCCGATGCATGGTGTAGACGTATTGAGCCAAAACCAAGCCCTCTAATTCAGATAGGTAAAGACATCGACGATCGCCCAGGCAGCATGGCCAGGGGGATGCGTGTTCGGGTGTCATTGGACAAAGACGACCATTCTACGCCAACGCGCGGCGTTGCATAGGAGGGGCCGAGAGTGGGGTGGGATCGGTGTTGTCCCTGGGGGGAATTTGTTGCCTTTGCCGGCCTCTTCGCGGCTAAAGCCGCTCCCACAGGTACTGCATTGCCCTTGAAGGCGGTGATATCCCTGTGGGAGCGGCTTTAGCCGCGAAGAGGCCGGCACAGCAGCCGAGATGGCTCAGACGTGGCGCTGTTTGGCCTTGCCCCGCGGCAACCGGCAACGGTCGCCCTGCCCGGCCAGGCGCGCGGCCCAGGCGGACTTCACGCTGAAGCCGCCGCTGCGGGCAGGTTGCTGCTCGGCCACGTTGGCCACATTGGCCGGCTTGGCAGCCGCAGGCGCAGTACTGACCACCTTGGCAGCAGGCTTGACTGCCGCCTCTGCCGGCGTTGGCGCTGCTGCCGCCTTGGCGGTCTTGCGCAGTTCAGCCAGCGAGGGCGCTTTGCTCTTGGCGCTGGCGACAGCGTCAGGTTTGACCAGCGAGCGCTGGCAAGACTTGCAGGATACGTCCTCGGTCACGGCAGTGCTGACAAGGGTCTGACTGCTGCGCCCACAGGCGGAATCGAGGCCATTGGAGGAAAAGTGAGTAACCAAAACCGAACATCTCCGATGCGTTGTCATGTATAGCGGGCGCTATTCTCGCACAGGTTGCAGGGGCTTGCCGAACCACCGGGCCGGCACCATCGGTCAACATGGCTGGCACTTTGCCATAATCCTAGGCATGCTAGCCGGTTTCAGGTGTCCGGCCTTATAGTGCGCCACCGTTGTGCGTCAACCAGACACCGGCACACACCGTGCATGATCCTTCCCTGCCATCGCCAGCCCAATCGCAGGATCAACGCTTGACCAACCTTAATCATCCGTCGACATTGCGTACCGCGCCACAGGCGCCCGCCGCCACCCTGCGCGGGTCGGTCAAGGGTGCGTTGGCGATGCTTGCCTTGATACTGCTGGGCCTGTTGCTGTGGCAGCTTTTCGCCCAGTTCAACCACACCCAGGCCGACCTGCGCAAACAAAGCCTGGACGCCACTGCGGAACTCGCCGACCACCTGGGCCTGAACATGGCGTTCAAGGCGCAGCAGGCGGTAAATGTGGTACAGCCTTACGTCAATGCGCCGACGCCCGCCGCCCTGCCGAGCCTGGTGGATACCTTGCGCGAGCGCCTGCCCGCCTTGCAGAGCGTGGCCTGGCTGGACAGCGCCGGGCAACTGCGCGCCGACAGCCTGGCCGGCAGCCCGGACCGCCAGTTGCTTGACGAGTTGCTGAAGCTGAACCAGGGCCGCCCCTACTTCTTCACCAATTCAGCCGACAACCGCACCCTCTACCTGCTGCTGCGCCAGTCCACCGAACAGGACCGTGGCTACTGGCTGCTGCGCCTGTCGCCGGACTACTACAGCACCCTCACCGTCCACCTTGATGGCGCCGGCCACCCCCTATGGCTGCTGGAAAACAGCCGCAGCGGCGAGGTACTGCAACGCCACGCGCCGGCCGACACCGGCAGCGAGCCGCTACAGAGCGTGATGCTGGCCTTTATCGACAACAGCACCTGGCAACTGCGCGGCCTGTTTGACGCTCAGCTGACCCAGCAGAAACTGCTGCCTGCACTGATCGGCAAATGCCTGCTGGTGCTGTTCTGCGCCCTGCTGCCAGTGCTGGCCCTGATCAACATGCGCCGCCGCCAGCGCGCGCTGCAGGAAGACCGCCGGCGCTACCAGGAAATTTTCGAAGGCACCGGCGTGGCCTTGTGTGTGCTCGACCTGTCCAGCCTTCCCGGCCAGCTCGACCGCTACCACCTGCGCAACCGCGCTGCGCTCAAACATAGCCTGGCCCTGGACCCGAACCTGCGCCGCTCGCTGCTGCTGGAGCTGAAAATCACCGAGGTCAACCAGGTTGCCCGCCAGCTGCTGAACATCAACTGCCACGAAGGTGCCTGGCAGCGCCTGATCGACGGCACGGGTGATGGCCGCGACAGCATCGGCATGCAACTGATCGACGCGCTGATCGAACACCGCCCGCTGCTGGAGCTGGAAGTACGCCTGCCGGCGCCGCTGGGCGGTGAGCTGCACCTGTGGCTGATGGCACGGCTGCCGCAGCAGCGCGGCGACTACCAGGCGGTGATCCTCAGCATCAGCGACATCACCAGCCGCAAGCAGGTGGAGCTGTCGTTGCTGGAGCGCGAAAGCTTCTGGTCGGACGTGGTGCGCACCGTCCCCGACCAGTTGTACGTGCAGGACGTGCTCAGCCAGCGGATGATCTTCAGCAACCGCCACCTTGGCCAGACCCTGGGTTACGACCGCACCGAGCTTGCGCAAATGGGCGACCGCTTCTGGGAGCTGCTGCTGCACCCCGAAGACGCCGCGCACTTCCAGGCCCTGCGCCAGCAACAGCGCGACAACGGCCATGACCAGCCGCTGCACTGCCAGTTGCGCTTCCGCCACCGTGATGGCGGCTGGCGCTGCTATGACATCCGCGAGCAGGTGCTGACCCGTGACGCCGAAGGCCTGGTAACGCGCATCATCGGCGTGGCCAAGGACGTGACGGTGCAGATAGAGGCCAGCCAGTCGCTGCGCGACAGCGAACAGCGCTACCGCATGCTCGCCGAAAGCATCAGCGACGTGATCTTCTCCACCGACAGCCTGCTCAAGCTCAACTATGTCAGCCCTTCGGTGCAGAGCGTGCTGGGCTACCAGGCGGACTGGATCTTCGCCAACGGCTGGCAGTCGATCATCGCCAACCCGGCCCAGCTCACCGGCATCTACAGCCTGATGGAGCGCGTGAGCAAGGCCATGGGCGACCCGGTTCAGCTGGCCCAACTGCGCAGCCAGCTGCCGACCCAGCTGTTCCTGTTCGACTGCCTGCGTGCCGATGGCCGCAAGATCCCGATCGAGCTGCGCCTGGTGCTGGTGTGGGACGATGACCAGCGCTTCGAAGGCGTACTCGGGGTGGGCCGCGACATCAGCCAGCAACGTCGAGCCGAAAAAGACCTGCGCATGGCCGCGACCGTATTCGAACACTCCACTTCGGCGATCCTCATCACCGACCCGGCCGGCTATATCGTCCAGGCCAACGAGGCGTTCAGCCGCGTCAGCGGTTACGCCGTCAGTGAAGTGCTCGACCAATTGCCGGGCATGCTCACTGTCGATGAACAGCAGGAAGGCCACCTGCGCTATGTGGTCAAGCAACTGCACCAGCGCGGCAGCTGGGAAGGTGAGGTGTGGCTCAAGCGCCGTGACGGCGACCATTACCCGGCCTGGGTCGGCATCACCGCGGTACTGGACGACGAAGGCGACCTGGCCAGCTACGTGTGCTTCTTCACCGACATCAGCGAACGCAAGGCCAGCGAACAGCGCATCCACCGCCTGGCCTACTATGACGCCCTTACCCACCTGCCCAACCGCACACTGTTCCAGGACCGTTTGTACAACGCCCTGCAGCAGGCCGAGCGGCAGAAGGCCTGGGTGGTGCTGATGTTCCTCGACCTCGACCGCTTCAAACCGATCAACGACTCCCTCGGCCATGCGGCCGGCGACCGCATGCTCAAGGACATGGCCCTGCGCCTGCTGGCCTGCGTGGATGACGACGACACGGTGGCACGCATGGGCGGCGACGAGTTCACCCTGCTGCTGCAGCCGCGCCCCACCCGCGAAATGGCCCTGAACCGCGCCATCCACGTGGCCGAGAACATCCTCGGCAGCCTGGTGCGGCCGTTCGTGCTGGAAAATCGCGAGTTCTTCGTCACCGCCAGCATCGGCATCGCCCTCAGCCCGCAGGATGGCAGTGAGCTGAGCCAGCTGATGAAGAACGCCGACACCGCCATGTACCACGCCAAGGAGCGCGGCAAGAACAACTTCCAGTTCTACCAGGCCGAGATGAACGCCAGCGCCCTGGAGCGCCTTGAACTGGAAAGCGACCTGCGCCACGCCATGGAGCAGAACGAATTCATCCTCTACTACCAGCCGCAGTTCAGCGGCGACGGCAAGCGCCTGACCGGGGCCGAGGCGCTGCTGCGCTGGCGCCACCCGACCCGTGGCCTGGTGCCGCCGGGCGACTTCATCCCGGTGATCGAGGAGCTGGGCCTGGTGGTGGACGTAGGCGACTGGGTGTTGCGCGAAGCCAGCCGCCAACTCAAGGCCTGGCACAAGGCCAAGGTGCGGGTGCCGAAGGTGTCGGTGAACATTTCGGCCCGGCAGTTCTCCGACGGCCAGCTGGGCACGCGGATTGCCAACATTCTTGAAGAAAGCGGCCTGCCGCCGGCCTGCCTGGAGCTGGAGCTGACCGAAAGTATCCTGATGCGCGAAGTGAACGAGGCGCTGCAGATTCTGGCCAGCCTGAAAAACCTCGGCCTGAGCATTGCGGTTGATGACTTCGGCACCGGCTACTCATCGCTCAACTACCTCAAGCAGTTCCCCATCGACGTACTGAAGATCGACCGCACCTTCGTCGACGGCCTGCCCGAAGGCGAGCAGGACGCGCAGATTGCCCGGGCGATCATCGCCATGGCCCACAGCCTCAACCTGGCGGTAATTGCTGAGGGCGTGGAAACCCACGAACAGCTGGAGTTTCTGCGCGAGCATGGCTGCGACGAAGTGCAGGGCTACCTGTTCGGGCGGCCGATGCCAGCACACCAGTTCGAGGCGCAGTTCGCCAACGAAACCCTGTTCATGTTCCATTGATGCGGTACCTGCACTGGCCTCATCGCCGGCAAGCCAGCTCCCACAAGTGATGCATCAGCCTCAAGGCCAGCGCCAGTCCTGTGGGCGCTGGCTTGCCGGCGATGGGGCCATATGCGCCCCAAAAAATGGACCTGAGAGTCAGCTCCGGAACCCACCCAGCCCAGACACGGCGCGGGATGCAACATGAGCCCCATTGGTCCGCGACTTGATGCCACTTCATATGCCAGCCGCGAATCAATCGGTTAGAATGCCCACCCAAACTACCCCGATCCTTGAGGACCGCCATGTTCAGCCGTGATTTGACCATTGCCAAGTACGACGCCGAGCTCTTCGAAGCCATGCAGCAAGAAGCCCTGCGCCAGGAAGAGCATATCGAGCTGATCGCTTCGGAAAACTACACCAGCCCGGCAGTCATGGAAGCTCAGGGCTCGGTCCTGACCAACAAGTACGCCGAAGGCTACCCAGGCAAGCGTTACTACGGTGGTTGCGAGTACGTCGACATCGTCGAGCAACTGGCCATCGACCGTGCCAAGGAACTGTTCGGCGCCGATTACGCCAACGTCCAGCCGCACGCTGGCTCCCAGGCCAACGCCGCTGTCTACCTGGCCCTGCTGTCGGCCGGTGACACCATCCTGGGCATGAGCCTGGCCCACGGTGGCCACCTGACCCACGGTGCTTCGGTAAGCTCGTCGGGCAAGCTGTACAACGCCATCCAGTACGGCATCGACGGCAACGGCCTGATCGACTACGACGAAGTCGAGCGCCTGGCTGTCGAGCACAAGCCGAAGATGATCGTTGCCGGCTTCTCGGCCTACTCGCAGGTCCTGGACTTCGCCCGCTTCCGCGCCATCGCCGACAAGGTCGGTGCCTACCTGTTCGTCGACATGGCCCACGTTGCCGGCCTGGTTGCCGCTGGCGTGTACCCGAACCCTGTTCCGTTCGCCGACGTGGTCACCACCACCACCCACAAGACCCTGCGCGGTCCACGTGGCGGCCTGATCCTGGCCCGTGCCAACGCCGACATCGAGAAGAAGCTGAACTCCGCTGTCTTCCCAGGCGCCCAAGGCGGCCCGCTGGAGCACGTGATCGCCGCCAAGGCCATCTGCTTCAAGGAAGCCCTGCAGCCTGAGTTCAAGGCTTACCAGCAGCAGGTGGTGAAAAACGCCCAGGCCATGGCCAGCGTATTCATCGAGCGTGGCTTCGACGTGGTGTCCGGTGGCACCCAGAACCACCTGTTCCTGCTGTCGCTGATCAAGCAGGAAATCTCCGGTAAGGACGCTGACGCCGCTTTGGGCAAGGCCTTCATCACCGTCAACAAGAACTCGGTACCGAATGACCCACGTTCGCCGTTCGTCACCTCGGGCCTGCGTTTCGGCACCCCAGCCGTCACCACCCGTGGTTTCAAGGAAGCCGAGTGCAAGGAGCTGGCTGGCTGGATCTGCGACATCCTGGCAGACCTGAACAACGAAGCGGTGATCGACGCCGTTCGTGAGAAGGTTAAGGCCATCTGCAAGAAGCTGCCGGTTTACGGCAACTGATTGGCGCCAGCCTGAAGTGAAAAAGCCCGGCCCAGTGCCGGGCTTTTTCGTTTTCATGAACCAGGTTCGCTAACCTGTCGCGGCCCCTGTGGGAGCGGGTTTACCCGCGAAGAGGGCAACGAGGTGGATGGCACCGGCTACGCCGGTGTTCGCGGGTGAACCCGCTCCCACAGGTAATATGCTTGCCTTCACTACCTAGGCTCAATTCAAGTTGCTTCCACACCACCAACCACAGGCCACACCTTGACCAGAGAACAACTCGAGACCCACCAGATCCCGATCTACTTCGCTGCCGTGCTCGCAGCCGTTGCCTTCGGCTTGATGGCCAGCGACAGCGCACGCCACCTGGAAGCCCTGGTCACCCCCGCCATTGCCGTGCTGATGTATGCGATGTTTCTGCAAATCCCTTTCCTCGACCTGCGCCAGGGTCTGGGTAATCGCCGTTTCATGGGCGCCCTGCTGCTCGCCAACTTCATTCTTGTGCCGCTGTTGGTCTGGGCGATCACCCGTGGGCTGGTCGAGCACCCGGCGATCCTTGTCGGCGCGCTGCTGGTACTGCTTACACCCTGCATCGACTACGTGGTGGTGTTCACCCACATCGGCAAAGGCGACTCGCGCCTGACCCTGGCCGCCACACCCGTGCTATTGCTGGTGCAATTGGCACTGCTGCCGATCTACCTGGCCCTGATGCTGGGAGACAGCAGCAACGTGTCCATTTCCATCACCCCGTTCGTGGAAGCCTTCGTGCTGCTGATCGTGCTGCCCATGCTGCTTGCCGTGCTCACCAGCCTCGGTGCCCGCCGCTCGCGCACAGTCACGGCCTGGAATGACGCCTGGGCGTGGTTGCCCGTGCCGGCGATGGCCTTGGTACTGGTGGTTGTGATCGCTTCGCAGATTGCCGTGGTGGTGCGTGATTTCGACCGCTTGCTGCCGGTGATTCCGGTGTACATCGGCTTCATGCTGCTGGCGCCAGCGCTCGGCTTCATCGCGGCGCGGCTGCTACGCCTGCCGGCCACCGAAGCGCGTTCGGTGATGTTCAGCGCATCGACCCGCAATTCGCTGGTGGTGCTGCCGCTGGCACTGGCCTTGCCAGAGCATACGCGCACCCTGGCGGCAGCTGCCGTGATCACGCAGACGCTGGTGGAACTGGTGTGCGAGCTGGTGTACGTGCGGGCCATACCTCGCCTGGCCCGCACGTAGGGGCTCAACTGACCACGTGCAGGTAGTGCAGGTGGCGCTCGTACTGGTCCAGGATGTCGCCAATCACATCTTCGCGGCTCCAGCCCATCACGTCGTAGTCCTGCCCGCCCTCACGCAGATACACCTCGGCGCGGAAATACTTGCGTGCATCGTTGTTATCGTCAGATTCGCGAATGACGAAGCTAGGGGTATTGTACGCACGCGGCCGAACTTCATATTTGAAGCGGCCCTCGCCCGCGTGGGAAAGCTCGAGCGTGACCCGGCCATCGTCGCGTTCCTCAACCGTAACCTCGTAACCTTGCTTGCGCAGCTCCTGGGCCACTTCCTCGCAGGCGGGCTTGACCACATCATTGATAAAGCGAGTAACGTGGGCCCTACGCGGCATCATGGCGATGTTGCGCAGGCGCCGTTGCCAGCCACCGTGATTCTGCCGGTGCTGGCGCTGGCCAGGCAGCGATTGGGTGCGCAGGCCGCGACGTGTGGCATCCAGGCCCAGGGCCTTGAACAGGCCCCAGATCGCCACCAGCAGGATTACCGCGAATGGCAAGGCACTGGCGATGGTGGCTGCCTGCAACGCTTTCAGGCCGTTGGCCAACAGCAAGGCAATGGCAACTGCGCCCATGGTCACCGACCAGAACACCCGCTGCCACAGCGGCGAGTGACCTTTGCCCGAGGAGGCAAGCATGTCTACCACCAGTGCCCCGGAGTCGGCGGAGGTGACAAAGAACACCACCACCATTAGCACCGCCACCAACGATACCGTTGTCGACCACGGGAAGTGTTCGAGAAACGCGAATAGCGCAAGCGAACTGTCCTGATCGACCACCGCCGCCAGCTCCCTCACACCCCCGTGCAGGATCATGTGAATGGCGGTGTCCCCGAACACAGTCATCCACAGCAGGGTAAAACCGGCCGGTACGAACAACACGCCGCAGACGAATTCGCGAATGGTGCGACCACGGGAAATACGCGCGATAAACAGCCCTACGAAAGGCGACCAGGACAGCCACCAGCCCCAGTACAGCAGGGTCCAACCCCCGATCCAGTCGGTGGGTTCGTAGGCGAACAGGTTGAATGTCTTGTTGACGATATCGGACAGGTACGCGCCGGTGTTCTGAACATAGGCCTGCAGCAGGAACACGGTCGGGCCCATCACCAGCACGAACAGCATCAATATCACTGCCAGGCCAAGGTTGAGCTCGGAGAGAATGCGAATGCCTTTATCCAGCCCGCTGGCCACCGACAGCGTGGCAAGGGCACAGGTGGCGGCGATGAGAACGACCTGCACAGTAGTGCTGACTGGCAAACCGAACAGCTGGTGCAGGCCGCTGTTGATCTGCAGCACGCCGTAGCCAAGCGACGTGGCCACGCCAAATACCGTCCCGAGAATGGCAAAGATATCCACAGCATGCCCAATCGGGCCGTAGATGCGCTCGCCGATCAAAGGATACAGAGCCGAACGCAGCGTCAACGGCAGCCCGTTGCGGAAACTGAAGTAAGCCAGGATCAGCGCGACGATGGCGTAGATGGCCCAGGCATGCAGGCCCCAGTGGAAGAACGTGATGTTCATGGCTTCACGGGCTGCTGCGATGGTATTTGGCTCACCGACCGGGGGGTTGATGAAATGCATCACAGGCTCGGCTACACCGAAGAACATCAGGCCGATACCCATGCCTGCCGAGAACAGCATGGCGAACCAGCTCTTGTTGGGGTAATCCGGTTCGCTGTGGTCCGGTCCCAGCTTGATATCGCCGTAACGGCTGACCGCCAGGAACACCACGCTGATCAGTACCAATGCCACGGTAAGGATGTAGAACCAGCTGGCGTTGGTGATGATCCATTGCTGCACGTGTTCGAACACACGCTGGGCGTGCTCCTGGAAAACAGTGGCGTACAGCACCAATAGCAGCACCAGAATGGCACTGGTAAAGAAAACGGGAGGGTTGATGGTGCTCCTGCGTTTTTGCTCTGCATTCATAGGCAGTATTGCTCCTGGTGTACAGCGCTGCGCATCGTGAACGAGCGGTCAAGACTCGATCACCCTCGACGCGTGGTGAATGAGAGACGCCCAAACCTTACCGTCAGTTCAGGCATTTCCCAACAATAACCGCTGCGCTTTCCCGCCAGACCCGCGCTGAAAGTCAGCCCGGGTTACGTTTGAGCTCGGCAATGCGCTCCGGGCCGGTACCACAGCCGACGCGGTCGATGCCGCAGCAACCTTGGGTCGCGAGAGGTCTGCTCGTGCAAAGCTCGAGGCTGCCGGTTAGAACAACCCCCTGCGCACGAAGAGGCTCGGTATAGCCAGCACCATGGAGATCAAACCCGTACGCATAACCTTGCCCAGAAGGCCTGCATGTTGAAACGTGATTTAAAGACTCGTAGTACTCAGTGTATTTATGTGCGATGAAACACTGTACGACCATCGCCAGCATCATGGGTGCAAGAATCAGAATCGCAATTAGCCCAGGCTCAACTTCATTCACTCCGATACTTCCTTGAGATGCTGGCCCGAGCAGCTGGCTTCCAGCAGCTTGCAACTCGCGCTGTCGAGAAACTTGGTGAACGTGAAGTTGGTCAAGGTGGTACGTCCCGATGTTGCACCGCCGGACGAGCTTGCGGTAGCCGACGCGCTTTGATTGACACCGAAGTTTTAGCCGTTGATCTCGATCCAGTTGGTGTACTGCTCATCCAGCGCTTCGCCAGCGATATCGTCGATTTGGATGAAAGCGTCGAAAGCCATGCCTACCTCTCCCTGGTAATGGTGGGTCTGAACCCCAATGAACGGGTGTGACAGGTACGGAGGCAAAGTGTTCCCCCACTGCCCGAGCCGCCACACCCGATGCATGACGCTTCAAGCCCTACAACGCCTTCATCTCGGCAATATCTCGCGCCACCTGGTCTGCAGAGTGGTCGAACATCGCCTGCTCCTGCGCATCCAGCGGCAATTCGATAATCCGCGCAAGCCCCTTCTCTGCCAGTACGCAGGGCACACCCATGGCGATATCCGTTCGCCCATACTCGCCCTCAAGAATCGCCACCGCCGGCAAAATACGGTTCCGCCCATTGGCGATCGCATCGACCATCTGCGCAATGGCCACGCCCGGTGCATCGCAGGCGCTCCCCGTCTTCTTCAACCCCAGAATCTCACCGCCGCCCTTACGGGTGCGCTCGACAATCTGTTCGATCTGCTCGCTGGACAGGAAGTGCGACAGCGGCACCGAGCCGATCTGGCAGTAGCGCATCAGCGGCACCATGCTGTCGCCATGGCCGCCCAGCACCAGCGCGGTGATATCCCGGACAGAAAACCCGGTTTGTTCGGCGATGAAACACTTCATGCGCGCGGTATCCAGCACCCCCGCTTGCCCGAACACCTTGTCCCGCCCAAGGCCGCTGACGCTCCAGGCGCGGTAGGTGAGCACGTCGACCGGGTTGGACACCACCAGCACCGTGGCTGCCGGCGCATGGTGCCTGATATCGGCCATGATGCTGTCGAGGATTGGCAGGTTGATGCTCAGTACATCCTGGCGCGACTGGCCGGGCTTGCGCGGCACGCCTGCGGTAATTACCACCAGCTCGGAGCCGTCCAGCAGGTCGGCTTTGCCCCCGCCGTAAACCCGGGTATCGGAGCCTGATTCCACGGCTGCCTGCCACACGTCCAGCGCCTTGCCCTGCGCCAGCTCACCCTGCACGTCCATCAGCACCAGCTCACGGCACAACTCGTCCCGGGCGATGATCTGCGCCGCTGCCTCGCCGACCAAGCCGGCGCCCACGATTGAAAGTTTGTTCACCTGACACCTCCCAGCGGCGCGCGCCACCAGGAACACGCCTGCATATACAGAGAAGTATTGCCCGCCGAGGCGAAAAGGCCACCCAAAGGCTGATGGCCGGCAGCTGACGGGACACTGGCCTGCCCTGCCCGAGGGATCAAACGGTGTATTAACCGCGCATCTGCCAGAGGATGAAATCCACTTTCTTCAGGTCGGTCAGCTTGTTGTGCTCTGGGGTCAGTTGGTGGTGCTGGAGCCGCTTGCCTTGCGGGCGCACATCCATGAAATGCTTACCCTCGCCCTGAAGACTTACGAACAGTGAACAACACGGTTCCAAAAGCACCTTCCTCGTGCCGGTAAATCAACGGACCAAGGGACGAACCACAACAAACAGTACTACCAGGCCCACAAGCCCAGAAGCAACCAGCCACCCGGTCGAGGCCATTGCCTGGAAAAACCCCGGGAAGAAAGGAATTTTCCCAAGCTTGACCAGCGCCAGGCAAAACCATGGCATCAGGAGGATGTATAGCAGCGGGATATAAACGATTGCCTGAAGCACTAGCGTCAATCCGCCGGCCCAGTCATTCCAGTGGTGGTTGGACATGGTGATTTCCTTATCTTGAACGTGACGGGGAGTCGTCCGCCTCTTGGTACCCCATACCGCCGTTAGTACACAAGGCATGAGCCCCATTTACCATGCCTGTAAAGATATCCCCAACCCGCCCCAAAGTGGTCATTACCAGGAGCGGCCTTGTGTCGCGAAAGGGCTGCAAAGCAGCCCCAGTAATCTATACCTCCGCACCGAACACCGGGTGTACGGCAGTTGCCCTGCTGAACACCTGAGACCTGGCACGATCCCTGTGGGAGCGGGCGAGCCCGCGAACACGGGCGCAGCCCGTGCCACCCACCGTGATGCCTGCTAAACGGCTAGCCGGCGGCGCACTGCGCAGGAAGCGCCGATCAGTAAAGGCCCAGCCTAATCAGCCGGGGCCTGACCACTCTGCTCCATCACCTTCCCACACTGCTCACTGGCCAATCGGCTGATGATCCGGATCGCTTGGTGAATGCCGGCAGTGTTGCGGAAGCTCAGTTGCGGGTTGTGTTCGCATTCCAGCATTTCGTCATGCTGGACCAGGGCCTCGCCTAGTAGTTCGAGAGTCCAGGCGTAGCTTTGGATGGTGGAGAGGCGTTCTTGATCAGTCATGGCGTGCCTCCGATTGGGCGGAGGTGAAGCGGGATTGGCTAACGGTGAAATAGCTGAGGGTCGTCGAGGAACGACGGAGGAGAACGGATGCGAGGTTCAGCAACGGACTTACGGTGGTCATGCATGAGTTCCTTTCGTGATGGAACTACCACCGCTCGCGGCCAAGCAAGTTAAGGTGGCAGCAGTACGCGGGTTGGCCGACCGGGACGAAAGGAGCCCGGCACACCCGAAGGTGTCCCGCGCACCACCGCCATAACACGACATCGCGGGCACAAAAAAAGCGCCTGCGATGAAGACTGGGCGCTGATGCGCCTTTCGATTCCGACCGGCCAAGGTCGCGTCGCCGATGCTCCGGCGACTGAGGGACTTTATTCCTGGGTGGCTGTTTTCGCAAGTTTTCGAGGGTACGAATGAACTGCGCGTTTCGTAGGAAATTGCTCGCCACAGGTAACTCACACACTCCAGTCCGTATGCGGTCCGTGTAGGAGCTGGCTTGCCTGCGATGGGCTGCGCAGCAGCCCCATACCCCGGCGTGGCAGGAATAACCCACCATCGGCCTTCAACAGAAGGAGCCAGCTGCAACCCGATATCTGGCCCACCACTCACCAACGACCTCCCCTATCCCTCCAACTCATGGCCGTTCCGCTCCATCACCTTCCCACACTGCTCACTGGCCAACCGGCTGATAATCCGAATCGCCTGATGGATACCGGCCGTGTTGCGAAAGCTCAATTGCGGGTTGTGTTCGCATTCCAGCATTTCATCGTGCTGGACCAGGGCCTCGCCTAGCAGTTCGAGGGTCCAGGCGTAGCTTTGGATGGTGGAGAGGTGGAGTGTCCCCTTCCAGCCTCCGCCTGCGCAGAAATTCGAGCTCGGCCAGAACGTCAACCAGCGGCGAGTCGAAGGATGCGTTCAGTAGCTGCAGGTCGTGGTGAGAAAACGGGGGCATCTCAAAATTATCTCTAAACGGGAAAATCATTATCTAGAAAAATTTCGGCTCTAACCCCGTAAACACTGGCCAAAACCTGATCGAAAGCTAACCATTATCTAAAAAAACGTACACCCCTAAGTGGAAAACTGCGAACCATTAAGTCAAAAACACGCAGATCCGCGGGAAAAAACGGGAACAAAAAAGCCCGCACAAGGCGGGCTTCTATTGGTGCCAGGTAGCGAGAAATCGCCATAGGCCAACTGATTCTGGTGCGGAGACAGGAATCGAATAGCGCAGACTTAGCCCCGTAAAAACTGGATACTGATGCTATCAGCCTTCAAACGTATCCCTATACATATCCCTAAATCCCAATCTGCCCCCTTGGCGACTATGCCGCTCCCTCGCGAGCCCGCTGGAGGTTCTCTGCGAAGAACTGCCCATTGTACTCGGTCACTAGCGGATCGAGCTCATCCACAGGTATCACTCCTACGCGATCGACCTGACTGAGGAGACGTCCATACATGGTAGAGCCGGGCAGGTCTGCACCGGTTTCCCTAGGCATTCTGATGATGCGCTCCAGATCCTCGCGAGTGAGCGTATCGAAGAGAGGAGTGATCAACTTCTCGATTACGTCATTTGAAGTGTGCCAGCTGCGCGACTCCGATAGCAGTTGGAGCGACCGCTCCTTCGCCAACGCACCTATGTCATGCTCCTGGATCGCAACAGAGAGACGGTCGGTCCCCAATGCCTGAATTCTCTGGTTCGCCGCAGCAGCCAACGTCGGATGTCTCCCAACCGCCAGGGCCGGCATTACCTCAGCTTCGGGTCCACTACGAAGGAACTCCGCCATCCGCACACGAGCAGCTTCATCAATCAAACCGGCCATTTCAGGTGTCGCCGCTACCAGTCGGGCAACTGCTGGCAATCCTGGGTCTCCTACCTGCCTGATTAGCGTACTCAATTGCTGGGATATCCTAGGCTCAGCAATCGCTCGATGGGAATCGAGCAGCACCGACAGCACCGCACCGACTTGGATTTTCCCAGTCACGGGACTATCTGGCTGAGCAAATCCGAAGATGAGCGAGTCAACCAAGCCACGAACGAGGGCTTCGGACGGGTTCGCCAATGGGGTTTGGCGTAGTGCAATCGATGCCTGGTGGTGATCCCTCGGGAAATAGTCAGAGGCAACGGTGGTGAGCAGCTCAGCGATAGCGGCGCGCCCCTGGATAGGTGGCTGTGACAACACATGCTCTACCGCATTACGGAGGTGGAGGCGAGCAAGCTCAGCATTCGGCCGGTGAGGAATCCCTGCAGACTGAAATGACGGATGCGCACATTGGTGCCGATCTTCGCGAAGGCGCTGAAGATCACGCATTTGCTGGTGGTCAAAGAAGCCCAGATCCGTACCACACGTACCGATAATCGTCCGCTCGAATTCCAAGGCGTTTTTCACACCTTGGTCATTGCCCGCATTGATCTGGTCGATGTAGGTCTCATAGCGAGTGTTGATGCGCTGCGCTTTTGCATCACCTGCAAGGGCAAGATCGCGGATTTTATCGACTAGGTCGAATACGACCGCAATCCAGGCGTTAACAATGGCTGACCTGTACGCGCCAGCCTTGTAGCACTGGATTGATTCCGAAACATAGTCTCTCGAACGCTCCGCTCGGCACCTGAGTACCAGCGTGTCCAAGTCAGCTAGGGAGTCGGTCATGCATGAGTCTTCCAATTCCGGGCACGCGCTCCTTGCCCGCGCCACCAGAGATCGAGCATATCCCAAGCTCGGCAAATGCGCAGCGAGCTGGGAACGTCGCCTGATCCAGAGAAACCAACCCAGCCGGTGTTAAAAAAGTCCAACAATTCACCGCTGTTCACCAGGTTGACCAGTTCACTAAGCTGGCAGATCAGCCGCTAACAAAAGATCGCGGGTTTCCTGCCCCGTATCTCAGTGATTTGATCAGGGTCCCCCGGTCATAGCAGAAACAGAGTCCATACCAAGCTTCCGGTACCGATTCTCGCTGGAGGTTTTGCTAACCGCTGGGCGAGGGCCTGATACAGAGTTTGGCTAGTATGGGGTTACAGGTGTAGCAGGTGTTTCAAACGAATCAACCAATTGATTTATAAGCACTTTCACGATTATTGATACTGCTTTCGAGTATGTGTAGCAACTGAGCGTAACGTGTAACGGTGTTACGGAGGCGTTCCGCTGCTGCACTCACGCAATGTTGAGGAGCCGCGAACGTCGCCCCTCCTTCAGCTGCCAACTGTCCTCAACGCGTCCCCTGTAACCTGCGACGTTTTTTGACGCAATGAACGCTCCCAGCCCTTGCCCCGCTGCTGACACCCGGTCGCCTGAAGCATGGCCTAAGTCACTGCCCAAGGGCTTGCCGGCATAGAGCGCTGCGCCTAGTGGAGTGGACTCACCACCCCTAGGGCGGTCACGCATCGCCCGAAAGACTTGCCCGTATCAAAATTGCCATATCCTGTAGCGAAATTGCACCTTTACGTTACACTACCCCAGAAATATGAAACGAATCCATTGATTGGTAGCTCACTTGGAACATCTTTCCGAAATACTAAAAATCCTTGATGGCGCCCTGAAGGCCAATGCCAGCATGGCCTCAAACTACGCAGGACTTCTAGCCGATAAGCTGGAACAGGCCGGAGATGGCAAGCAAGCCCGCATGATTCGCGAGCGACTGGCCCGGGCACCTGTCGCGCTAGCAAATGCCCAGGATGCTTCGAACGGGGTCAGCTTTGGCAACCTGCCAGTTGACGGTGAAAGCCACTTGCACACAGTGGACGTGAGCCACCCGATGGAAGACGAACCGTCTCTCCTATTGCCGAGTGCGATCGCCTCACGAATCGGTGAGTTCATATCCAATGTGCAACGTTATGACGAGCTCGCGCGGATGAACGCAGCGATGCCGAGCCGACTGTTAGCTTACGGACTGCCTGGAACTGGTAAAACCAAGCTCGCCCGTTATATAGCTGCCAAGCTCAAGCTGCCGTTGCTTACGGTGCGTTGCGATACCCTAGTGAGTAGCCTCCTAGGTCAGACCAGTAGAAACCTGAGACGAGTTTTTGAGTTCGCTCAACAAAGGCCTTGTGTACTTCTCCTCGACGAGTTTGATGCGCTCGCAAGCGCTAGGGGGAACGATCGAGATGTCGGAGAGCTTCAACGCGTCGTGATCGCACTATTGCAAAACATAGACGCGATAACCGAAAGCACCGTTGTTATCGCTGCCACGAATCACGATCGCTTGCTGGACCCTGCGGTATGGCGACGTTTCGGCTTCCGCGTTCCCATGCCGATTCCGGACACTGCTTTACGCAGGCAGCTATGGGCACAATTTTTGTTGCCGTATAAAACTGAGGGAATTGACCTGGAACATCTCGCAGACATCTCCACAGGCATCACCGGCGCTAACATCGAGCAGGTTTGTCTGGACACAAAACGAGCAACTGTACTGGCAGGCTCTCATGAAATTAGTGAGCTAGAGCTGATGAGACGCTTGGGTTTAAATCTTGCGATAACCAATGGCATACTGCTATCAACTGTCGAAGCTGAGATTTACTGGCTGCGAGAGTGGTCTCCTAAGCATTTTTCCTTGAGAGCACTCGCAAAGCTGTACGGCTTGTCGACAAGGCATATCGGCAAAGTCATCAAGGAAGGTAGCGACCATGGCACGCAAGAAAGGCCCAGAGTCAGTCCCGGATCGGCCCAGTCCACGGACTAACAACCCCTTCATTCATGTCCCCTTTTCCCCGATGGACCTCAGCTCCGTTGAGCGTCCACCCGGTGGGGGCAAGAAGCTTCTGGTGCCGGTGGATGACGAATACCGAAAAACTCTTTCGCGGAGCTTGCTGCAAGCCTCGGCAGTTTTGTCTGGTGAGCAGGAAAGATATCCATCGCAGCTGTCGACGTTTGTCTTCCGCCTTAGGGAAAAAGGGATAGCGAAGTCACCGGCCGATCGAGCTTACTCAAGAGACAGGACTGCAACCTGCAGGTCACGCTAAAATAGACGAGATGTTGGTCTCAGCGGATGGTAGCGCCATTTCTGCCCTCAACAACGCTATTTTGACGCGCAGAACGAAAGTAATCACTGCTAATCTCAGCGCTATTGAAGGAATCGAGCCTTGGGGCCGGGCCCGTCGGAACCCTGGAGGTTCTGCGGAACTGCAGCAGAAGGGAAGTGGCCTGCTGAGACTTTTCCAATATCAACGGTCAGATTTCAACAGCATCAACCAAGAAACCGTCCTCCAGTTGTTGAAATCGCTGCGCATCGACTACTACGAAATTCCCATAGGGAGAGGCTTGCCTCTCATTGCGATACGGCGCTTAGACCGACTCGACGACTCAGCCCTTGAGAGCTTGCTGGACTATCCTGGCGCACGTCAGATTTACGCCGAACCAACCTACTACAGTCGTAACTCAGTGAGCGTACCGGTAACTGCTGCGTCAGGCAGCGCTGCCTCCTCTACAAGCACTGTTTACCCTACGGTGGCAGTCTTCGATACCGGTGTGAGTAGAGACGCATTGGCGATAACCGATTGGGTGAAAAGTCGAGACACTTACGTTCTTCCGCCTGACACGAACTTCGAGCACGGCACGGCAGTCGCCTCCCTCGTGGCAGGTGCAGCGCATTTCAATGATGGGCACGCTTGGATACCTCCGACCCAGGCCTATGTGCATGACGTATGCGCGTTAGAAGCCGCTGGGTCAACTTTCGGTGAGTTGGAACTGAGGCTGCGAGAAGCGGTTCAACGGCGACCAGATATCAAAGTCTGGAATCTTTCGCTTGGCGGCGCGGCGTGCGACGAGCAAAGCTTCAGCGAAATGTCCATGGCACTGGATGACCTTAGCGACAAATATGGTGTTCTCTTCGTTGTCGCAGCCGGGAACTATCTCGACCAACCGCGCCGGACATGGCCAAATCCTGCGCTACTCGCCGACCGCGTCTCATGTCCTGGTGAATCTGTTCGAGCTCTAACCGTGGGCTCAATCTCTCACGTAGATGCTGCCGGGGCACTGTCTGCTGCCGGGCACCCTACGCCATATTCTCGCTGTGGCCCAGGCCCTGTCTTTACACCTAAACCAGATATAACCCATGTAGGTGGAGGCGTTCATGCGCCTTGGGCAGCAGGCCCGAGCAGCCTCAAAGTGCTAACTCCGAATAATCAGTTGGGGTATGGCTTCGGAACAAGTTATGCAGCCCCTATCGCGTCTGCAATGGCTGCTAACGCTTGGTTGGCCGTGACTGGGCATGGTGCTTTGGCTCCCACTCCCGCATTGGTAAAGGCCCTGATGATCCATTCGGCTCAGCTGTCTTCGCCTGATTACGAGGCGTTCGAGCGCCGATATCATGGGGCAGGTAGACCAGAGGCGATTTTGAAATGCCTATATGACAGCGACGACAGCTTCACACTGGTTTTCCAAGCGGACCTGGTACCGGGAATGCGATGGCGTAAGGCTCCATATCCAATCCCGGATTCTCTGATTCATAACGGAAAATTTCGAGGTGAGATCATCATTACAGCTGCCTACGCACCACCGGTTGATCCTGGAGCCGGTAGTGAATACGTTCGGGCGAATGTTGAGCTTAGCTTTGGCGAAATCGAAGGAAATAACATTAGAGGTAAAGTACCCATGGATGGCGAGGTGGGACAAAGTGGCTACGAAGCCGCCCAAGTGGAGCATGGGAGCAAATGGTCGCCGGTGAAGGTCCATCGCAAGAGTTTTCCTCAAGGAACAGCCGTTGAAACTTGGGGCTTTCAAGCGACAGCAATGCTTCGAGCTTTCGAACCAGCTCTGACGCACGCGCTTCCGGTCACAATAATTGTCACGCTTCGTGCACTTGATGGAAACCCAGATGTTAGAAGCGATGGAGTTCGTGCGCTGACGCAGGCCAACTGGATACATGCCGTACTTCCCGTACGCACACCTATCCGCACATGAGATAGATACAAAGCTGACTACTCGCTTTGGGTCGATAGCCGCTTGCTTTCTAATAATAGCTTTCGACCCAAACCCCATGAATTTTTATTCGGGCTGATTACAACAATTCCTGAATTCAGGCCTTTGTAAAAACACTGAGAAAGTTGAAAAACCAACTCTCCACCCCCATACAAAACAGCCTCCGATTAATGTAAAACTGTTTCTGCCATAACAACTCATTGGTGACCGGAAAAACACCTCAGCAATCATATAGGAGAAACTCTTGAAACATAAAATCTGGGAAACCAGCAACTCGTTACTCATCGCATACGAAGTTCTTGCCTTAGGCTACAAGAAGGCCCTATCAATTCGAACACCATTTAATTTTGAGCATACTACGGAGTTGACGAGAGCAGAACCCCCGAAGCATGACTACGCCAACTACAACCAGTCATTAGCTTTAATCACTCTCAACGCGTCAATCTTAGAAGGAACTCTCAGGAGCATAATATCAGAAACACTTGCCACTGATATCAACCTAGCAATCGTCCAAGCGAATGAAGCAGGAAGAACAGGACCGACAAAAGCGGAGCAACTTCTATTCAAATTTCGTGACGAAGTTGAACTTCAAGGGGGTTGGGAAAGCCTCAAAAATCAATACTCATTTTATTTCAACCTCGCCATTGAGAAAATAACGGACGAAAGTACGCGCGAAGGGATCAATACTCTTTTCGTTCTGCGAAATATTATTGCTCATGGTACAGCGATTATCCAGCCTAGCGAACAAATGGAAGAAGACATGAAGGATGTATATCCCTATACATGGCAGCGAAAAACCCAAAGAGCGCATGTCTATCTTAAAACTACATTCGGGCACGATGGTTTTTTTGAGAACCTAGCAGAGCACGAAGTACCAAAACATTTCATGACAATCACGAAGAAATTTTTACAAGACGTTCTTGCTCATGTACAGCCCGCTCCCACAAGAGCTCAAAAAACCATTCAAATGATAAACAATTATAATTTTGGATATATAAACCACTCACGATAGATTGCTTAAGCATTCGCAAATCGAAACTCAACGCCCATTTATTTTACGAATCTTCAGTATACGTGAGGCTATGGGCACACCAAAACTATCAGGCTAACCACTAATCCACCATAATGCGGCGTGGATAGCTAGCACTGCACGCTTTGCCCGCCATCAGCAGATAGCTGCATAACTCACCATCGAAAGCCGAAAAGCAAACATGACAGAGTAGTAGCAGAGGCAGCCGACGGTGATCGCCCACAAAGTCCGCACTTGAATTTTTAAACCTTCAGCCCTGGCGCAGAATAGCTATCAAGAGATCAACACATGGTAAATCCTTGGGAAAAAGACGAATACAAACAAGCTAAGAAGTGGGCGGAAAAAGCCCGGGGGAAACAGCTAGACGTGATACCTTGCGTCGCTACCTGGATGGACATTTGTGGGTTTGGGGCAGCATTAGAGAATAGCTCTTGGGATTTAGCCACGCTTCAGCAAAATGAAATACTAACGATGCTGAGTGAAGTTTACGAGAGAGTAGCCCACCCGTTCTTGATAGGCGTGAAACCCATGCCTTATGAGACAGTACTTGTCATCAATGACGGAATCGCTCGAACCGTCGACCTAGGCAATCCCGAATTTGCTATTGCCGCCCAATTCATTTTTTACCTCAGAGATCTTTTCTTTGCGCATAGCCACCTATTAGCTCTAACCAAATCTTATGGATATGGTATCCGTACAGTATTGGCAGGTGGGGAAAGGGTTCAGTATTCCGCAGAAGAGTTCACGGGAAACTCGATCTTGCATCATAGCGAAAACAATATCAGTGACTTTGGAAAAAAACTTCTCAACAAGACATTTGTTTACAATCCTCTTGAATTTCAGTTAAATACCGCCTTCGCGAAGGCATACTCAATGGATGCTCTAGGAAGCAAGCATGGTTTCAAGGTGAGCGGCCTGTATATTGAATCTTCCTTCTGGGAGACGATCAAGTCCATACCGCAAATCAGGGTTGATATATGCGAAAAATCAGTTCTTATCCTACATAACGACTTACCTGCTTTGGAGTTCTACTGCAACGATCAGGTGAGGTGTGAGTTTAAAGGCCTGAATCTAACCTCAGATAGAATATATGCCGTACGAATTTATGCGGAATTCGAAGGTGAGGAGACATACTGTGAACTTGAAAAAACTTGAAACCTTAATGGCGCTTTAGACTTTCTGCGATATTTCTGCCCATTATCTACCCTCCTTCAAGGGTAGATAAGGTCCGAAAGCAGCCACTAAATATTTCGCTTTCGACATACAATCCGCAGACTGTTAACCCTCGATTGTAGCGCACTGGAAAGGCAAATTGTAATAGAACGCATCACCGCACAGAGTTAAGTGATGCGCTTTACGTCTCTTCAGGCTGCTTTACTATTTTTTTTAAAGTCAGTTAATTTGATATCGATAATCTGTGCCGGGGAATATTGGTAACTCAATGCAGCCAAGTCGCTGTCACTCCAGTGGGTATAGCTGTCCAATTGGCTACTCACGTGGAAACGATGAAATGCCATCCCTTCGCGCCCCATGTAGCGCTTTGCCGCATACAGCTTGGCTCCCAGATCAAGAATTTCTTTTACCGATACATCCCACTGCTCCTCAAGGCGCTCAAGAGCCACTACAACAGCGGAGCGTTCGGCCTTGAGAATCTCCTCAGCAGCCTCTTCGATATGCGCGTCGATCGTTTTAATTTCCTGCTCCAACGCAGCGATCATCAAGCCTTGGCGGCGCTGTTGCTCCATCGATGAGCTCAAGGCCTTCGCCGCTTTCTGTGCGTCATCGGCAGCTTTTTTCTCACCATCTACATCGCTCCAGGCAACCGCTTGAGCATAAGCTCGCGCGGCATCCTCCTCAGCCTGGCGAGCATCAGCAATCATTTTCTCGGACTGGCTCTTGGTTTCCGCCAACCGCGTGCTAAGCACTTTGCGCTTGCCCTCCAGGTCGGCCTTATCAGCTGCCCAGTTACCCATGGTTTCTTTGTACTCTGCCATCAGCTCAGAGCTGTTGGTCTTTCGGTCCCACCATGCAATGTCCCGATCAATCACAGAGACTTTGTGCTCGATGGTTCCGACCTTCGATCTCACTTCCCGAAGGCGGATTTGAAGCTCGTTACCTGCTGGCGTTTCAGCATAGTTTGGATCACTCAGGTGCTCTTCGTATTGGGCGATCTGCCCATTGAGCTCCTCGAGCTCAGCTTGGTGCTGGGTGCGTTCTATGTTCAGTTTTTCAAGGCTTCGCATTGCTTTGTCATCCTTAGAAGTGAGTTGAGATTTGAGCGGCTGGCGAGGCCGGACGCGCCGGCGCATACCTCATATGGGCTGGCTTGCCGTTAGGCCGCCACAACCTCTGCCAGTGGGGCCTCGGTTTTGGGTTCGCTCAGCACCACATAACAGCGCTGCATGCCCATGCCGGGCAGGCGTACGGTGCAGGAAGCTTTTCCGTCCTTGCCGCTCTGTAGAACGCCTCGCTCTATCAACTCGCGGTTCACGGCGGTGATGTTCATTCCACGGAACACCTCCGATCGCCATGCTTCCGGGAGTACGTAATACGTGATGGTGGTGTGCATGGTGTCGCCCATGCCGTGCTCCATAGTTTTGCGGAAGCCCAATCGATCGATCGTGCGCGGGCCGTGCTCATCGATCTTCGCGGCGGTGGACTCCCACCGTGTGAACCGGCTCTCACCGAAGCGCTCTATGACTTGGCGCAGGCGCGCCATGATGGCTTCCCCCTCCATGTTCCCAGCACCGCCCCGCTCCGCCAGCCAGGCGTGCAGGCAAACACGAGTTGCCGTGAGCGCAGCGCCATCTGGCCAGCCAGTCACGCCCAAGGCAGTGGCGAGCTCGCCCGCAGCCCCTGCGAGGCCGAAGCGCAGAGCAGCACGCTGGACTTGCCCACTTGCTGACGCCGGGAGGTTCTGTGCAATGAACTGCTCTACAGTACGGCGCATGATGCTCACCAAACCGGGAAGCTTGCCGGGAGCGCACAGGGCCTCCAGGAATGCTGTGAGCGGCGTACCGTAAAACTTGCTCACCCGCAGCTTGAGCGCATCTGAGAGCGCTGCGGCATCATCAAATCCGCACAGGGTGTCGAACATTCCTAACCCTTTGCTGGCGTTCGCCGGTACCGCCAACATGCGAACCTCCATACCAGCCTTTAGCTCTTTGTTGGCTTCGGCCATGTGCTGCGCCAGCGTCTTCTCACCGGTCGAAAGAAACAGCAGTCGCCATTCTTGTACGGTACGGACTGCTTGCCCTCGATCATTCGCCCGGGCTTTGCCAGTGCCGTTTCCGAGCATGTAGACGGTTTCGCCGATAATGCGAGCGTCACACATGCCGATTTCATCCAAGATCAGAAGTCCATCAGAGTGCGCCGCAGCGATTGACTCCAATGCGTTGTCGGTGGACCGCCAAGACCGTACCAATCGTGGTCCGCCGTATACTGAGGCCGCCACTTGCAAGTGCGTGGTCTTCCCGCCGGAACTGTCACCGTAAAGGTGAAAACCGCCGGACTCATGTCCCAGCAGATGAAGCAAGGGGCCGGCAAAGGCCGTGCTGACCACAAACGCCAAGCGATGATTACCGACACAGAGAGCGCCTATCTGGCTCTGCCACTGCTCTAGGGTGCCCGACTCGTTGATTGGCGGGAGCTGGGCTCCAGCGTCATAGAAATGCAGGTGCTCACCATGCTGACCGACCTGACGATCAGGTAGCAGGAATGCATTGTTGTGCCAGCCCAGACGGTTAACCAGTCGTGCTCGCTGCGAGCTATCAAAACCCTGCAGATAGCTCTGCAGGTCGTTGCGCGCATGCCTACCTGACCTAGATCCAGCCAGGCGCAGCCCCATGTCGACCAAGGGGCCCAATACGTCTTTGCCAAAATCGCCGGTCATAGTCCGCGCCGGGATGTTCCAGCGCTTTTTTTCACCGTCTGGGTCGTCGAACTCGACGAGCAGCCCCCAGTTATGCCCCTTCTCGTCGCGGGTGCGCGCGAGAATTTCCAAGGGCGAACATACGGGGCGTGCCTCACCATCCTCGGTGGTGTAAAACACGCCTTCTTCTGTCAGGCGGAAGCCAGTCGGGAGTAGATCCCGACTGGGGCGGACCTTCCCTTCCTTCGCCTTGCTTGGCTTCGCATTAACCACCTCGACAACCGATGGAGTGCTCTGGCTCGCGCCGCCGAAAAGCTCACCGGTGCTAGCAAGCAATGCGAAATGCGCAGCAGTCCACCCTTTCTCCAGTGCATCGGCGGCGTCATCACCGTCACCCCATCGTCCACCTTTGGTGAAGCTCGGTGCTTCGTCGTTGAGCACAGGCTTGCGCTTGAACACTGCTAGCTCGATGGTTTGAACTGCACAACCAATTTCCGCCAGCTTGGCGGCTACCGCCTGCATGCACTTCGCACCGCTGTCATCGTTATCAGGCCATAAGAGCACCCCACGGCCCTGCAAGGGGGTGAAGTCCGCCTTATGCCAAGAGTTGGAGCCGTTGGGCCAACAGGTGGCCACGTAACTGGGCAAAAGCACCTGGGCTGCATCAGCTGCCTTCTCGCCCTCGCACAGAATTACCGGAGCATCTGGCTTCTTATCCAGCTCGTCCAGGCGTAACAGTGGGCGTGGCTCAGCCAGCCCCTGCCAGCGCCATTGAGCCCGCCCCTGCGCACCGCGTATGCACCACGTGAGTGGTGCAAAAACCTTCTTGGCGGGCTCTTCTGGATTACCGGCGACATCGAAGCGATAGAGAACCATCAAGGGCTCGCCTTGGCTGTTGCGGTAACACCAAACTTTCGATGGAACCCCATGCTGTCGGTGCTTGTTTGGACATTTGGTCATCGCCTCAGCGGGGATCGGTAACACCGCCTGCCATTCAGCAGTGGCGGGCTTATTCGCCGACTGAGCCGAAATAACCGTACCGGCATCAATACGTAGAAACTCGATGAGCTTCTGGCATGCATCAACATCGGAGCAGCTTTCGAGATAGCGCACCAGGTCGATCAGATCGCCGCCTTTGTCACCCGTGGCAAAGTCAGCCCACGTCCCCTTGGTCAGACTGATTTTCAGAGAACCGGCGTGCTTGTCATTCCGGGTGGGGTTCGGTGCGGTGTACTCCTTACCGCCGTCTACTCGTTTACCGCCTGGCAACCAGTTAGAAAGGACTTGCTCGATTGACTTGAGGGAGGCGTGTTTCACTTCGGAAAAGCTGGGGCGCTTGCTCATTTGCCCGCTCCATGCACCAGCTGGTACGTGGACTTGTCGCCGTGCAAAGCCAGCGACCGAATTAGTCCCACTGTGCCTTGGACGTCCCAAATAACATTCGCAATTACTGAGTCAGACAACCTTTCAACATCCGAACCGGAATTGAACTGCGCCATGAGTAGGTGCAAAACGGCGTCGACGCGGGAACAAGCCGCAGTGATGGCATCAATTGGCACACCGGCAGCATTGGTGGCGCATACGGATAGAAGATCTTCGGGGAGACGCCCCTCAAGTCCCTTGGATTCAGATTTCATTGCGCACCCCCGACAGTTTCCAGGGAGCGAGCAATGCTCATATGTCGGTTGTATCGTGCGAGGCGGGTAGCAAGGCTTGAGTTTGCGTGCAGAGCGGCGAGAGCCATTGCCCGGTGGGCGGCGGCGCGAATTTTGGACGGATTGAGGGCGGGCATGTGTGGTACTCCAAGTTAGCTGGAGCTGCCACTGATCGTCGCCAAACGATTTTGGGTGGCAGCTGTGCGCAGGTTGGCGAACCGGGAACTTGGAACCCGGCAGGCCCGAAGGCCTCCCACGCACAGCCGCCATAACACGAAACGGCAGACACAAAAAAAGCGCCTGCTGTCGGATGGGGCGCCTATGCGCCAAGTATATCGGGTCGCCAAACCCGGTCACTGAATTTGCAGCGACAGCCGGAGCATAGCGTCTCGATTTGATAAGAGCAATACGCGAGGCTTGCGCGATCACGCACGGCGTCATAGATTGAGGGGGCATACGAATGTACCTCTAACGCCTCCGGTTGCAGCCGGGGGCGTTTTCGTTAGTGCTTAGCGGCGACGGGGCGGACCAGAGACAGCCAACTCAGATGCTGGCCATTTCGAGACTTTGAACGCATGTGCTCCAAGGCAGCGGGATTGGCCAGCAGATTGGGTATTAGTTGCCGCGCGTCTTCGATTACTACGCCCGATGGCACTTCGACTGCCAGCATCACCCATTCCAGCGACGGCCAGGCCAAGAGCAGAACGTGCGCGCCCTCAGAAATGGCACGATCACGCAAGGCGCGTAGGCGATCACGCCCCATGGCCACTGCAGGCCGGGCGCCTTCAAGTACTCCGACCGCGTCGAGGATGGTGTGTGGCAGGAAGATTGGAGTCATGCCGCCACCTTGTCGCGAGCGGCAATGCGGGCGCGGGTCCAGTCCAAGACTTCAGACAAGACCCAAGCGACAGGCGCACCGCGAGCGGTGCTATCCGTAAGTTTTACTGGCTGGGGAAAACCGCTTTCAGGCTGACTCATCAGCTTATAGATCGTCGGACGCGCAAGACCTACCAGGGCGACCACATCTGTTATGCGGATCAGCCGTGTTGCTGGATCAAAGCCGAGTGGGTTCGTGTCACCGAGGTCAGCTCTTGGACTTGATGGTGCAAGAGGGGTGGTGCTTGAAGTGCTACGAGTTGTCATAGCTAGTTCCCTGTATTGGTATGAACAGGGCCAACTATTTATGCCGATTCACTGGGGAAAGAAACAGAGAAATTTCTAGGCGACTGGAGTTATCCCCATCTCGCTTCTTCGTAGCACTCTCGTCACATCTATACGACATTCGACCCCGACGAACGGTCGTGGTCGTCAACAACCCGCTGCGCAGCGGTAAGAGGGTCAATTACCCCCTTGATCGAGCCAGCTAGCCAGGTCGTGAAGGTATACCACCCGTTGCACGCGTCCGCCCCACTCACCCTTCACTACGCGCAACGATATCCTCCCTTTGCCAAACGCCCTGAGAAGCGCCGGCATCCCCATGTGCGAAATATAGTGCTGTCGCACGAGCTCAAGCGGTAAGCACGTGCTGCCATAACGTTTCAGAAGCATGTCGTATGTTTGACTTTCAATCATTTGCCCCCCGCGCCCCATGGCTGTGGAGTGAATTCCGCGCCGTTTAGATGATTTGTGTCCAAACGAAAGAGCGACCAGCAGGAAGAGCCGAGCTTCCGGCTGTTACACTTTCTTGCTGTGTTACACCCGGGTGTATGCCGACACTGCATAAGGTGTAAACAGGTTTTCCTTAATATTTTCAATGCGTTGCATCATTCCGTTACACCGGTTACACCTGATACACCGGCCTTGAAAAGGCTGAGCATCCTCAACCAGATTTGCCCAAATACCCCTGTTCGATATTTCCCACCTTATCAGCTTCATGAATGAGGCAACCGCCCATGGGCAAAATCGTAGGGGGTGATCGCCTCCTTGCGATTTGCATCCAAGTAATCAGCCCACCACTGCACCATGAGCCTACGCTCTTGTATGTGCTCAGCCTTGTGGATGTAGGCGGCACGCACGGTGTTCCTCTCCTGGTGGCTCATTTGCCGTTCGACAGCGTCTTTACTCCAAAGCCCAGACTCAACCAATGCGGAACAGGCCATTGTCCGAAAACCGTGGCCGCATACCTCTGCTTTGGTGTCATACCCCATTCGCCTCAGCGCTTTGTTCACGGTGTTCTCGCTCATCGGTTTCCAATGATTGTGGTCACCCGCAAACACCAGATCGAAACGACCAGTGAGGTTACGAATTCTCTCCAGCACCTCTATAGCCTGTCGGCTGAGCGGCACCAGGTGTGGCGTGCTCATCTTGGAGCCTCGATGGGAGTTCTTCACACCCTCAATAGCCACTCTTTCGCCAGGGATTTCCCACATCAGCCTCCCCATGTCTATCTCTCCCCAGCGAGCGAAGCGGAGCTCACTGGAGCGGATGAATACCAACATGGTCAGCTGTACCGCGAGCTTGGTCAGGCCGCGCCCGCTGTCGGCATCTATCCGCTGGAGAAGCTCAGGTAAGCGTTCGAATGGCAAGGCAGGCCGGTGCGCTGTTTTGCGGGTAGCCGTGGCGCCTTGTAGATCGATCGCAGGGTTGAAATCCAGATGGCCATGCTGAACCGCCATGCGGAGGATGCCCGTCATGTATTGGCGTAGGCGTGCAGCCGTATCCAAGGTATCCCGCTTTTCCGCCGCTTTCAGCGGAACCAGCAGATCCCGTGTTTTGAGCTCCGCAACAGGACGATCACCGAGAGAGGGCAACAGGTGGGATTCAATGCGTCGCCACACGGTGGAAGCATGACCAGGTGTCCACTTACGAGCGCAAGCCGCATGCCATTCCTGAGCAAGCAAACGGAATGTATTCGACCGGGCGTTGGCCGCTTCCTGTTTGTCCAAGCGCGCCTGCTCGATGGGGTCTTTCCCAGCAGCAAGAAGCTCAAGCGCCTGGGCGCGTCGCTCCCTAGCAGCCTTCAAGCCGAGCGCCGGATAGTTGCCAAACGTTGCTAAACCATCACGGCCATCAGGTTTGGTGTACTTCATACGCCAGGTCTTGACGCCTGAAGGCTTCACCAGCAGGTAGAGGCCTTTGCCATCGAACAGCTTGTAGTCCTTTTCCCGAGGCTTGGCCGCATCACATTTGGGATCAGTGAGAGGCACCACTGTGCGCGCCATAGGGATACGTTTCCTTGTCGAACCGAGATATCCCTAACCATATCCCTAAATCACGTAGATGCCCAGAGACAAAACGAGACAGGCAGAAACAACAAAGCCCGCGCTGGGCGGGCTTTGCGGGGTGTTTCGTAGACAGTCATAGACTTCTGGAAACTGATCTCTGGTGCCGGAGACAGGAATCGAACCTGCGACCTTCGCGTTACGAGTGCGCTGCTCTACCGACTGAGCTACACCGGCGTGTAGCGCAACGTACCACTGCTCACACCCGCAACGCAAACCCCTGTTTCCGCTGGTTTATTGCCCTGCCCTCAAGCCCCCTTGCACCCCTTGGGCGCCAGGTCTTCCTCGATGTCGGTGGTGCACGCCCAGCCGTTGGCCGAACGGGTCAGGGTCAGTGCCTTGCCCAGCACGTTGGCCGGCGCATCCACCAGCGTGCAAGCAATGCTGCCGCTGCCATCTGCCGCCTTGCCGCTTGCGGTGATCGCACAATGCGCGGTCGCCGGCTGGCCACCCAGCTCGGCCACGGCCGCTATGTCTTTCCCGTCATTCAACCGCAGGTCCATCGCCGTCTTCAGCGCGCTGATTTCCAGCAGGCCGGCCGCGGCCTTGGAGCGTGCCTGGTGGTTGGTGTACATCGGTAAGGCGATGGTCGCCAGAATGCCGATGATCGCGACAACGATCATCAGTTCGATCAGGGTGATACCGCGTTGCCCTTTCATGAACATCTTTCCTTTTTGATTCGCTTACACATTGAGGTGGGTTGCGCCCCAACCGGCAGCGGCGCAGTAGGCCTGAACAGACACCTTTTGTCACCCCTGCCCGCTTGGGCGTCATCTTCGCTGAACTACTCTAGTGAGCATCACGGACGCGCGCCCTTGCATGGACGCGGCAAGCTGTTTCCAGGCTTGTCGCCGGGGCAGAAAAAGGACCTTTGCATGACTTCAACTTCACTGCTTTACAGCTGGCACGGCACCGACGCCAACGGCACGCCGGTCAGCGGCCAAACGCCTGGGCGCAGCCCGGCTTATGTGCGCGCCGGGCTGATTCGCCAGGGCATCACGGTGGCCAGTTTGCGGCCGGCCAGCGGGCTGGCGTTCAGTTTGCCGAAGCGGCGGGTGAAGGCGGACCCGGCGGGGTTCAGCCGGCAGTTGGCGACCTTGCTCAAGGCCGGGGTGCCGCTGTTGCAAGCGTTCGAGGTGATGGGGCGCAGTGGTTGCGATGCGGCGCAGGCGGCGTTGCTGAGTAGATTGAAACAGGATGTGGCCTCGGGCCTGGGGCTGGCGGATGCGTTGCAGCGTCACCCGGCATGGTTTGATGCGTTGTACTGCAACCTGGTGCGGGTAGGTGAGCAGTCCGGCACGCTGGACCGGCAGCTGGAGCAACTGGCGGGCATGCTGGAACAGCACCGGGCGCTGCACAAGAAGGTGCGCAAGGCGATGGTCTATCCGCTGCTGCTGTTGCTGACGGGGCTGGGGGTGTCGGCGATCTTGTTGCTGGAGGTGATCCCGAAATTCGAAAGCATGTTCTCGGGCATGAGCGCGGCGTTGCCGGCATTTACCCAATGGGTGATCGACTTGTCCACAGGGCTGAGCCGGTTTGCGCCGCCGTTGCTGGTGATAGGGGTGGTGCTGGGTTTGGCCGTGCGCCAGCTGTATCGGCAGCATGCGCCAGCGCGCCTGTGGATATCTCGGCGGGTGCTGGGCTTGCCGCTGTTCGGCAAGTTGCTGAGGGAGGCGGCGCTGGCGCGGTTTGCGCGTAGCCTGGCAACGTCGTACGGCGCCGGGGTGCCGTTGCTGGATGCGCTGGGCACGGTGGCCAGGGTGATGGGGGGCGAGCTGCATGAGCAGGCGGTGTTGCGGCTGCGCCAGGGCATGGCCAACGGGCAGGGGCTGAACCAGGCGATGGCGGGCGAGTTGCTGTTCCCACCGCTGCTGGTGCAGCTGACCGCCATCGGAGAGTCCAGTGGCACGCTGGACCAGATGCTGGAAAAAGCCGCCAGCCATTACGAGGAACAGGTCAGCCAGGCGCTGGACCAGTTGACCAGCCTGCTGGAGCCGGCCATCGTGCTGATCCTGGGCCTGCTAGTGGGTGGCCTAGTGGTGGCGATGTACCTGCCGATCTTCCAGTTGGGTAGCTTGATCTGAACATGACTTTATGGACTTTGCTGGCTGAGCAGCCGGCGTACTTCCTTACCCTGGCCACGGTGCTCGGCTTGCTGGTGGGCAGCTTTCTCAACGTGCTGGTGTATCGCCTGCCGATCATGCTGGAGCGCCAGTGGCAGCGTGAGGCGCAAGAGGTATTGGGGCTGCCGCTTGCGCAACACGAACGGTTCGACCTGTGCCTGCCGGCATCCCGCTGCCCGCACTGCGCGCATCAGATTCGTGCGTGGGAGAACATTCCAGTGGTCAGCTACCTGGCGTTGCGCGGGCGGTGCTCAGCCTGCAAAGGCCGTATCAACCCGCGCTACCCGCTGGTCGAGATAGCCAGCGCGCTGCTTTCGCTGGTGGTGGCCTGGCGCTTTGGCGCTTCGGCCGAGGCGTTGCTGGCACTGCCGCTCACGTGGTGCCTGTTGGCCCTGAGCCTGATTGATGCGGACCACCAGCTGTTGCCGGATGTGCTGGTGCTGCCGATGCTGTGGCTTGGGCTGATCGTGAACGCCTTTGGCCTGTATGTGCCACTGGCCGACGCGTTGTGGGGCGCAGTGGCCGGGTACCTCAGCTTGTGGACGGTGTACTGGGTGTTCAAGCTGGTCACCGGCAAGGAAGGCATGGGCTACGGCGACTTCAAGCTGATGGCGCTGATCGGGGCCTGGGGCGGTTGGCAGGTACTGCCGTTGACGCTGCTGCTGTCGTCGGCGGTGGGGGCGCTGGTTGGCCTGTGCCTGCTGCGTTTGCGCCGGTATGCGATGGGCACGGCGATACCGTTTGGCCCTTATCTGGCGATTGCGGGGTGGATTGCTGTGCTCTGGGGTGATGAAATGTACGCCTCTTACATGCAACTGCTTGGATACTGATGGCCACTGCAGCATTTACCCCCTGGATTCTCGGCCTGACCGGCGGCATTGGTAGCGGCAAGAGCGCTGCTGCCGAGCGTTTTGTCGAGCTTGGCGTGCACCTGGTCGACGCCGACCAGGCGGCGCGCTGGGTTGTCGAACCTGGCCGCCCGGCCCTGGCCAGCATCGTCGAGCGCTTCGGCCCGGGTGTGTTGCAGGCGGACGGCCAGCTTGATCGCGCCGCCTTGCGCCAGCTGATCTTCGCCGACCCGGCGCAGCGCAAATGGCTGGAGCAACTGCTGCACCCGCTGATCGGGCAAGAGATTTTCAGCTACCTGGCCAAGGCGCAGTCGCCGTATGCGGTGTATGTGTCGCCGCTGCTGATCGAATCGGGCCAGTACCACAAGACCCAGCGCGTGCTGGTGATCGATGCGCCGCAGGAGCTGCAAATAGCCCGTACCCTGGCGCGGGACAACACCAGTGCCGAACAGGTGCAGGCGATTCTGCAGGCCCAGCTGGCCCGTGAGGAACGCCTGCGCCATGCCGATGATGTGGTGGTCAACGACGGCGGCCTGGCCGCGCTGCATGAGCAGATTGACCGCCTGCACCACTTTTACCTGACTTTGAAAGGAGGCCAGCCATGAGCCAGCCGTTGACCGTCGATTGCCCTACTTGTGGCGCACCTGTGGAATGGGCCGAGAAAAGCGCGTTCCGGCCGTTTTGTTCGGACCGCTGCAAACTGATCGACCTGGGGGCCTGGGCAGCCGAGGAGCACAAGATTGCCGGGTCGGAAGAGTCCGAAGATGAGCTGTATTCGGGGGACCTGGAGCCGCGGCACTGAGCTGATTACAAGGTGGGTGCGCCGGCCCTTTCGCGGGTGAACCCGCTCCCACAAATATAGCGCGTGCCCGAAACTTGCGCGGTACCTGTGGGAGCGGGTTTACCCGCGAAGAGGCCGGCACAGCCACCACTCATTCACCGCTCATCGTCCTTCCAGGGCGCCTGCAGATACCGTGTGCGGTTGAAGGTTTCCAGCCACTCCGGGCAAAACACCACCAGCGCACTGATCACCATGCCGTTGATGAACGCCTCGGGGAACATCATCAGCCACAGGTAACCGACAAAGTCGCTGAGCCACTCCGGCAGGGCAAAACGCCCGTCGAGCCACAACAACCCTAGCGCCGCAGGCACGCAAACCAGCACGGTGAGCGCTGCCGGGAAGAACCCCGAACAGAAGATATAAACGAACAGGTTTCGCGGCTGGGCGCGCTCGACCACTATCGCGCACACCTCGGTAATCAGCACCGGCAAACCAATCAGCAACAAGCCGTTCACCCCCAGCGCCGCCAGGTCCTGTCGCCCTAGCGCCAGCAAGCCAAGTTGGGCCATGAACCCGCCCAGCACCGCCAGCGGCCAGTCCAGCAACAGGGTGACCGCGGTCATGCCAATAAAGTGGTACGACACCCCGGTATCAAAATCGCGCCTCACCAGCCACAGCGCGAACAGGCAGAACACCGTGCCAAACAGCAAATGCTGGCGGCGCCGGTCGGTGAACAGTTCAACCCAGCGAACCCGGCTTACCGCCCAGATCAGCAACGGCACAAAACCCAGCCAGCCAAGAGTAAGGGTGGTGCCGGACAACACCTGCGCGCTGATCACCTGAACAATACCCTTTGCAGCCATGTGGACAAGATCGAGTCTACACCCATTCTCCCTTTCCTTCGGCTGCGGTGGATTAGTGCCCTCATTCGATCTAGGAAGCATCGGTCAAGCCCGAAGAAATCGGGCGCACCTGTGCAAGCGTTGTCGGTACTGGGCTGATTCCCACGCTTAAACAGCATCTTACCGTCATCGATTAGCGGCTAAGCTTGTCTGCATGGATGACTCAGACTACTTGCGCCTGCTTACCATTCAGGCCGAGCAAGCTAACGCCTTTCTCTCCAACGCCCGCAAGTGGGAGCGGGAGCGTTGGGTGTGCCAGCGACTGTTGCAGGGGTTGAACATCCCCTACCGCAGCGAGGACTTCACCCCGGCCGGGCAAGAGCCGCCGGATGTGCTGTTCCGCGATGCGGCCTTTGAGGTGTTTTTCGTGCTCGACGAGGGGCGTCGGTTGAACGATGAGTGGCGCGAAGAGCTGCAGCGCCGGCGCAGTGCGTTTTCCCTGGCACAACTGGTGCGCCGTGAAGCGCGCCCGCGGCGCATCAGTGCCACCGAGCTGCTGGCGCGCCTGGCGCCTACCTTGCGCAAAAAAGCGCACAACTACCGGGAACGCGGGCTGGAGCTGAACGAGCTGGACATCATCGCCTTCTCCAGCCTCAAGCGCGAAGTGCTCGACCTCAACACCCACTTCCCGCCGCCCACCGAATACCTGCGCCAGGGCTGGCGCTCGTTGTCGCTGGTGGGGCCGACGTTTGCCCGGGTGCTGTTCGCCCACCCCGACGCGCCAGACTTCCTGCGTGGCAACCTGGGGCGCAGCATTGTTTTTGATGTGGGCATCAGTCTTTGATCCAGTGCAGCGAGTGTTTGCGATGGCGTACACTCGGCGCCAGAGATAGAAAGCATTATCATTTGTTTCAAAGCGCCTGCACGAACGCTGTAGCGTTTGCGCAGTCACAAACGTCTACCTGACGAGGCCCACCATGACCAGCCGCCTGAACCCGGAAGATCAGCGTCGTGTCGATGAGTATCTGCGAGCCCCCCAGCACCAAGTCGAGCGCAGGCCATTCCGGCCGTGGCTGCTCCTTGTGCTGGTGGTGGCCGTGACCATCGGGTTGGGTCTCATCAGCCGCCTGCTGAGTGGACTGGTGCTATGAGCTGCTTCGCGCTCGCCCTCCCCTCGTGCAGTTTGCGGCCGGCCCAAAGGGCCACGAATTCCGTAAACCTTATGAGATATCCCCATGACTCATCGCATCGTGATTGTCGGCGGCGGCGCCGGCGGCCTGGAACTGGCGACCCGCCTGGGTAAAAGCCTGGGCAAGCGCAAGCAGGCCGACATCACCCTGGTCGACGCCAACCTCACGCACATCTGGAAGCCACTGCTGCACGAAGTGGCCGCCGGCTCGCTGAACTCCTCGGAAGACGAACTGAACTACGTGGCCCAGGCCAAGTGGAACCACTTCAACTTCCAGCTGGGGCGCATGAGCGGCCTGGACCGTGAGGGCAAGCAGATTCAACTGGCCGCCACCCTCGATGACGAGGGCCGCGAGCTGTTGCCTGCGCGCACCCTGGGCTACGACACCCTGGTCATTGCCGTGGGTTCCAACACCAACGACTTCGGTACCTTGGGCGCGGCGCAGCATTGCCTGTTCCTCGACACGCGCAAGCAGGCCGAGCGCTTCCACCAGCAGTTGCTCAACCACTACCTGCGCGCCCACGCCGGCGACGTGGCCAGCGAGCAGATCAGCGTAGCCATCGTCGGTGCCGGTGCCACCGGTGTGGAACTGGCGGCCGAGCTGCACCACGCCGCCCACGAGCTGGCGGCTTATGGCCTGGACCGCATCCAGCCCAAAGACATGCACATCACCATCATCGAGGCAGGCCCACGCGTGCTGCCGGCGCTACCGGAGCGCATCAGCGTGCCGGTGCACAAGACCCTGGAAAAACTCGGGGTGAAGGTGATGACCAACGCGGCTGTCAGTGAAGTGACCGAGGACGGCCTGAAAACCAAGGACGGCGAGGTGATCCAGGCCAGCCTGAAAGTGTGGGCGGCGGGTATTCGTGCGCCGGGCTTCCTGAAGGACATCGATGGGCTGGAAACCAACCGCATCAACCAGCTGGTGGTGCGCCCTACCCTGCAGACCACCCGCGACGACAACATCTTCGCCTTCGGTGACTGCGCCGCCTGCCCGCAACCGGGTAGCGACCGCAATGTGCCGCCACGTGCCCAGGCGGCGCACCAGCAGGCATCGATGCTGGCGCAAAGCCTGAAGGCGCGCCTGGAGAACAAGGCGCTGCCGACCTACGAGTACAAGGACTACGGCTCGCTGGTGTCGCTGTCGCGCTTCTCGGCGGTGGGCAACCTGATGGGTAACCTGATGGGCAGCGTGAAGCTGGAAGGCTGGCTGGCGCGGATGTTCTACGTGTCGCTGTACCGCATGCACCAGATGGCGTTGTACGGGTTCTTCCGCACGGCGTTGATGATGCTGGGGAGCAAGATTGGCCGGGGTACCGAGCCACGCCTGAAGCTGCACTGACAGGCACCCGCTCCTGCAGGCCATGCACTGACCTGTAGGAGCAGCCTTGTGCTGCGAAGAGGCCATTACCCGCAGAGAAAATCTTTTACCGTACCGGCCCTTTCGCTGCACAAGGCTGCTCCTACAAGGGCCTGTGTTGCGGTAAGAGGTGGGTTAAATTTGAGGCAAAAGAAAAAGGGCATCTCTTTCGAGATGCCCTTTATTCATGGTGGGTCGTGTAGGATTCGAACCTACGACCAATTGGTTAAAAGCCAACTGCTCTACCAACTGAGCTAACGACCCAAAAATGGTCGGGGTGAGGGGATTCGAACTCCTGACATCCTGCTCCCAAAGCAGGCGCGCTACC
>NZ_SSOI01000047.1:0-10587 GCF_029873175.1 Pseudomonas sp. BN505 | reverse complement strand
ACGCTGGCGGTGATCGAGCCGGAGGCTTGCTCTTCGACGCTGTAGTTGACGTCGACCTGGTCGTCAGTGCCGGCTACCTGCGGGGTCTCGACGTTGACTTCCTTGAAGAAGCCCAGGCGCTCCAGGCGGGTCTTGGACTGGTCGATCAGGTAGGTCGAAGCCCAGCCGCCTTCCATCTGGCGCATTTCGCGACGCAGCACTTCGTCTTCGGTCTTGGTGTTGCCGCGGTAGTTGATGCGGTTGACGTAGGCACGCTTGCCCGGGTCGACCACGAACATGATGTCGACCGTGTGGTCCTGGTCGTTCGGCTGTGGCACGCCGTTGACGTTGGCGAAGGTGTAGCCTTCGTTGCCCAGACGACGGGTGATCAGCTCGGAGGTGGTGGTCATCACCTTGCGCGAGAACACCTGGCCCGGCTGCACCAGCAGCAGCGACTTGACCTGGTCTTCCGGCACTTTCAGGTCACCGGACAGCTTCACGTCGCGAACGGTGTACTTCTCGCCTTCGTTGATGTTGACGGTGATGTAGACGTGTTTCTTGTCTGGCGTGATGGACACCTGGGTGGAGGCGATGTCCATGTTGATGTAGCCGCGGTCCAGGTAGTAGGAGCGCAGGCGCTCCAGGTCACCGGACAGTTTTTCGCGGGCATACTTGTCGTCGTTCTTGAAGAACGACAGCCAGTTGGTGGTCTTCAGCTCGAACAGCTGGCCCAGGGTGTCATCATCGAACACGTTGTTGCCAACGATGTTGATGTGCTGGATGGCAGCGACGGTGCCTTCGTTGATCTTGATCTTCAGCGCCACGCGGTTGCGCGGCTGCGGCACGACTTCGGCGTCGACCTCGGCCGAATAGCGGCCCTGGGCCACGTACTGGCGCTGCAGTTCGTTACGCACACCTTCAAGGGTGGCACGCTGGAAGATCTCGCCTTCGGCCAGGCCCGATTGTTTCAGGCCCTTCATCAGGTCTTCGGTGCTGATCGCCTTGTTGCCTTCGATCTCGATGCTCGACACCGACGGGCGCTCGACCACGTTGATGATCAGCACATTGCCATCGCGGTTCAGCTGGATGTCCTGGAAGAACCCGGTCTTGAACAGGGAACGGGTCGAGTCCACCAGGCGGCGGTCATCGGCCTGATCGCCGACGTTCAGCGGCAAGGCACCGAAGACACTGCCAGCGGAAACCCGCTGCAGGCCGTTGACCCGGATGTCGGCGATCCTGAAAGGGGAGGCCTGGGCCAGCGAGGCTTTCAGCAACAGGATGGAGAGCAACAGGCGCGGGTAGTTCATCGGGGGTTCCAGACAAGCGGATTCGTAGGGGAGCAAGCGCGGGCAACCCGCTAGCAGCGGGCGATGAGGATACGGGCGGGCTGTGTACGGCGCGGTTAGCCGAGGGTAAAGATGTGTAAAGTCCGACCGGCCGGCGGTGACAGTGCCGGCCTGCGGGGCGATCATTACAGCCCCTGCAATTGCGATGTCTGGCCCCGATGATCCCTGTGCTGCTGGTCGACGACGACCGCGAACTGACTGAAATGCTCTCTTTGTACCTGGCGCGCGAAGGCTTTCAGGCCACTGCCGTGGATACGGGTGAAGAGGGCGAGACCCAGGCGTTGTCCGGTCACTTCCAGGTGGTGGTGCTGGATGTGATGCTGCCGGGTATCTCTGGCATTGAAGTGCTGCGGCGCGTGCGTGCGCGCAGCCAGGTGCCGGTGCTGCTGCTGACTGCCCGTGGCGACAACATCGACCGTATTGCCGGCCTTGAGCTGGGGGCCGATGACTACGTGCCCAAGCCCAGCTCCCCGGGTGAACTGGTCGCACGCCTGCGGGCGATCCTGCGCCGGGTGCAGCCGCATTCCACGGGTGAGGGCAGTGCGCCCGAACACGTGCGCACGGGCGCATTGAAAATGTGGCCGGGCCGTCGTGAGGCGCATTGGGGCGAAACCACGCTGGAGCTGACCGGCTCGGAGTTCAGCCTGCTCGAAGCGTTGGCCCGCCAGGCTGGCCAGCTGGTCAGCAAGCAAGACCTGTCACTCAACGCCTTGGGCCGGCCGCTGACTCGTTATGACCGGCGCATCGACGTGCACGTCAGCAGCATCCGGCAAAAGCTCGGCCCACGCGCCGACGGCAGTAGCTGGATCCAGAGCGTGCGTGGCATGGGCTACATGCTGATAGTCGAATGATGCGCCGGCGCCTGTTCTGGAAGCTGTTCCTGGCGTTCTGGCTGGCCAACTGCCTGACCTTCCTGGTGGGCGCGGGCGCCTTCATGCTCAATGAGTGGCGTGGCGATACCCCGGCGCTGCGTTCGCTGCTGGCCACCGAGCTGCAGGTACTGCAGCGTTATGGTGAGCAGCCCGGCCGGCAGTTGCTGGAGGTGTCGCCGCAGCCGCCGGATGTGCAAGTGGGCCTTTACGACGGCCAGGGCCAGTTGTTGGCAGGCAAAGCGGTGCCGGTCGTGCGTTTCGAGCAGGCGTTGAACGACAGTGAAGGCCGCCCACTGGTGCTGCGTGCTTCGGTGGCCACGGTGCTTGGCGAACCGCCGCGTCCTCGAGGCATGGGCCCGCTGTTTACCGGCACGCTGATGAGTGCGCTGTTTGCCTTCCTGTGCAGTTTGTACCTGACTCGCCCGTTGGCCTGGCTGCGCGAAGCCATGGGCCAGGTAGCTCAGGGCCGGTTCGATGTGCGCGTGAAACCAAGGTTGGGCAAGCGCCGCGACGAGATCGTCGAGCTGGCCGAGGACTGCGACCGCATGGCTGGCCAGCTCAAGGCCCTGGTGCAGGCGCAGCAGAACCTGCTGCACGATATTTCCCACGAACTGCGCTCACCGCTGACCCGCATGCATGCCGCCATCGGCCTGATGCGTCAGCAGCCCGACCGGCACGACATGCTGGAACGGGTGGAGCGTGAGTCACGGCGTATGGACGACCTGATCGAGCAGCTGCTGACCCTGGCCCGCGCCCAGGCGCGGCAGGGTGACAGCGACTTTGCCAGTGTCGATGTGGTAGAGCTGCTGGCGCAGATCGTCGAGGACGCCCGTTTCGAGGCGGGCATGAAGCAGTGCCAGGTGTCCTTGCACGCCCACGGCGCGTTTCTCATCCATGGGCATGAAGAGCTGCTGTACCGGGCGTTCGAGAACATCATCCGTAACGCCGTGCGCTACACCGCAGCCAGCACCGAAGTGTTGGTCGAGGCCGCGCTGGCGCCGGGCGGGCAATGGTTTCAGGTCAGTGTCAGTGACCACGGTCCGGGCGTGGACCCGGCGCGGCTGAAGCGCATCTTCGAGCCGTTCGACCGGGGCACCGACAGCAGCGATGATGGTTTTGGCCTGGGTCTGGCGATTGCCCAGCGCGCCATTATCCTGCATGGCGGCAGCATCTCCGCGCAGGCCGCAGCCAGCGGTGGGCTGCGGGTGCGTATCGACCTGCCGCAAGCCAGCGCTACTTGAAACCGGTCACCGTGTGGGGGACGTAAGGGGCCTGCAAGCGTGCCACTTCGTCCTCGCTCAGCTGCAGTGTCAACGCGCCCAGTGCATCGTCCAGATGTGCAGGCTTCGAGGCGCCGACGATAGGGGCGCTAACGCCGGTTTTACCCAGTACCCAAGCTAACGCCACTTGGGCCATTGGCACGCCCCGTTCGCCGGCGATTTGCTCGACCACGTCGATCACCCGGCCGTCTTCCACCTCGGTCTTTTCATAGAACGACTGCCCGGATACATCGCTGCGCGTGCGTGCGGTCTGCTGCCCATGCGGCCGTGTCAGGCGCCCGCGGGCCATCGGGCTCCAGGGCATCAGGCCGACGCCCTGGTCCAGGCACAGCGGGATCATCTCGCGTTCTTCCTCGCGGTAGATCAGGTTGAGGTAGTTCTGCATCGACACGAAACGGCTCCAACCGTTACTGACCGCCACCTGCTGTGCCTTGGCGAACTGCCAGGCGTACATCGACGATGCACCGATGTAACGCGCCTTGCCGGCCCTGACCACGTCGTGCAGGGCTTCCATGGTCTCCTCGATGGGGGTGTGGTAGTCCCAGCGGTGGATCTGGTAAAGGTCGACGTAGTCGGTGCCCAGGCGGGTAAGGCTGGCGTCGATGTTGGCCATGATCGCCTTGCGCGACAGGCCTTGTTCATTGGGCCGGCTGGCCCCTTCCCACATGTTGGCCGGGAAGAACACCTTGGTGGCGATCACGGTTTCTTCGCGGCGGGTGAACTCCTTAAGCAGTTTGCCGAGGATGCTTTCCGAAGTGCCGGCCGAGTAGCTGTTGGCGGTGTCGAAGAAGTTGATGCCTTGCTCGACGGCATGGCGAATGATGGGGCGGCTGGCGTCTTCGCCCAAGGTCCAGGGATGAGTACCGGCGTCGGGTTCGCCGAAGGTCATGCAACCCAGGCACAACCTGGAGATGTCCAGCCCGGTGTTACCCAGCTTTACGTATTGCATCGTCGTCTCCTTCAAGGGCGTTAGTGATGGAGTGAGCCTAACGCGGGCAGCCTTGCGCGAAAATTCCATATTGATGCAGGTCCAGTCCGCAAAAATTCACAAGCGCAGCAGTGGCCGCACCTGTTGCTGGAGGAAGTCGGTAACTGCCTTGATCCGTGGGGTGGCGCGCACGTCCTCATGCACTGCCAGCCAGATTTCGATGCTCATGGTCTGCTCGGGGCTGCCGGCTTCCTTCAGGCCGTGCTCGTGCGCCATGAACGCGGGCAGGCAGGCGATTCCGATGCCGCCGGCACAGGCTTGAGCCTGGATGCGCAGGTCATTGCTGTGCAGCACAAAGGGCTGCTGGCCGGCTTGGCGGTTCAGCCATCGTTGCTGTGGGGAACTGGCCTGGGACTCGTCGTAGCCGATGTAGCGCCAGGCCGCCGCGCTGGCCAGGTAGCTGGCCGAGGCGTACAGCCGGTAGTGCAGGTGGCCCAGCAGGATGACCACCAAGGTCGGTTCTGTGGGCCTGGCCAGGGCGATGCTGATGTCGGCTTCGCGGCGGGCCAAGGATGCCTTTGATTTGCTGCCCACCAGCTTCAGGCGCAACTGCGGGTAGCGCTGGTACAGCTCGCCCAGGCGCCGGGCGACGATGCTGCCGAGCAGTGCCGGTGGTGCCGACAGCACCACTTCGCCTTCCACCGCCTGTTGGCCGGCGCTGGCGAAATGTTCAAGGGCGAAGGAGGACAGGGTCATTTGCTCGGCTAGTTCGGCAACGCGTCGGCCTTCGTCGGTGAGCACATAGGCGCGGGGGCGCCGGTCGACCAGCTTTAGCTTGAGCGAGGCTTCGAGCGAAGCGATGCGCCGGGCTACGGTGGCGTGGTCGACGCCCAGGGCCTTGGCGGCGGCGGACAGCGAACCGGCCGAGGTGAAGGCAGAGAAATGACGCAGGTCTTCCCAATCGAACATGGAGGGCTCGGCAGTAGCTTGTGCAGAAGGGGGGTAGGGTAGCGTTTTTTTGGGGGCCACTCTGGATTGCGGTTGATTGGAGATTTTGGGGCTGCTTTGCAGCCCCTCGCGACACAAGGCCGCTCCTACAGGATTTGCATTTGCCTCGAAGGCCGTAATGTACCTGTGGGAGCGGGCCTCAGTGGCCGCCTTTCATCCGTCGCGCCACCAGATAGATGCCCAGGCCAACCAGCGCAGTCGCCGCGCCGATATAGCCAGTACTGGTCCAGCCCATGCCCGCAGTAATCGCCATCCCACCCAACCATGGCCCCAGCGCATTCGCCAGGTTGAATGCGGCATGGTTGGACGCTGCAGCCAGGCTCGGCGCTTCATGGGCAATGTCCATCAGGCGGATCTGTAGTGGCGCGGCCAGGGCAATCATGGTCCCCACCAGGCCGATACCCAACAGCAGGCTCCACAGCGCCTGGGCGGCGAAGGTGAAGAACAGCAGCACGGCGATCGACCACACCAGCACCAGCCCCACGGCGCGGAACTGCAGGCGGTCGAACAGTTTACCGCCGGCAATGTTGCCGACGATGCCGCCCACCCCGAACGCCGCCAGGCCGAACGGAATCCACTGTGGCGATACCTGGGTCACTTGCAGCATGGTCGGCGCCAGGTAGCTGAACACCGTGAACATGCCGGCGAAGCCGATCGAGGCGATGGCCAGCGCCATCCACACCTGTGGCAGGGTGAAGGCTTGCAATTCCTTGCGTGGGTCGCTGCGCACTTCGTCGTGGCGCTGCGGCACAAAGCGCCACACCAGGGCGATGGTGCACAGCGCGATGGCGCCAACCAGCACGAACGCCGAACGCCAGCCAAAGTACTGGCCCAGGTACGTGGCTACCGGGTTGCCGAGCAGCATGGCCAAGGTCAGGCCCATCATCACCCGGGCAACCGCACCCGCTCGCTGGTCCTTGGCCACCATGCTCGATGCTACCACAGCGGCAATGCCGAAGTACGCGCCGTGGGGCAGGCCGCTGATGAAGCGGAAGGCAACCAGGCTGCTGAACGAGGGGGCGAAGGCGGTCGCCAGGTTGCCAAGGGCGTACAGTGCCATCAGCAGCAACAGCATGTGCTTGCGCAGCAGCCGGGCGCCCAGAATCGCTAGCGTCGGGGCGCCAACCATCACCCCGAGTGCGTAGGCACTGATGGCATGGCCCACCTGGGGCTCACTTAATTGCAGGTTGCTGGCGATGTCGGGCATCAGGCCCATGATGGCGAATTCGCCGGTGCCGATGGCAAAGCTGCCCAGCGCCATGGCGGCTTCCATCTTTGCGACGGTGCCTTTACTGGGGAGAGGGGGTATTTCCTGGACTGACATCTGTATCCCTTTTGAAACATGCTGAAACGTTCAAGGCGGGATCATAGTCAATATTTGCCGGCAACGTCGAGAAGCTGACCGGCTTGGGGCTTTTGGCTCCTTGTTCGTGCGGTCTTGAATGGCCACTAAGTACTTGTTTCGACAGTTTCATCACCGGGTTACCAGGCAGAGTACAAAAGTACTCTTTTCAGATTTCCGGCACACAACAGCGAGCGCATAACTGAAATGCCGGGATGTTATGGCAAGCCGTACGCCAGCTCTTTTAGACTGCCGCCTGCGTGTGCCGACATCCGGCCCGCTTGGTCGATAAGGTTGCTTTAGTGAATGCTGGCGTACGTTTTCCCGGGCCCTTGGGCATTTTCTGGCTGGGGCTGCTGCAAATCCTGGTGTGGGGTGGTTCGTTCTTCCTGCTGGCGGTGATGGGTAAACCGATCCTGCGCGAGACCGGCTGGGACAGCGGCTGGGTATATGGGGCGCTTTCGCTGGGCCTGATGGTTTCGGCGCTGCTGGCGCCGCTGTCCAGCCGCCTTGTGGCGCGTTATGGCGGGCGCTCGCAACTGGCCGCCAGCGGTGTGGTAGTAGGGATGGGCTTGCTGGTGGTTGCCAACTGCCACAGCCTGCCGGTGTTCCTGCTGGCCTGGGTGATCATTGGCGCGGGGATGGCAATGGGGCTTTATGAAGCGCTGTTTGCCACCCTCGGTGCCTTGTATGCGGAACGGGCGGGGCGGGCGATTACCGGTATCACCCTGATTTCGGGGTTTGCCACCACCATCACCTGGCCGGTGGTGGCCCTGGCCATCGAGCAACTGGGCTGGCGCACGGCGTGTACGGCTTATGCGCTGGTGCTGATCGTTGCCGTGGCGCCGTTGTACCTCTGGGTGTTGCCGGCAGGCCAGCCCCCACACAAGGCCCAGGGCACGACGGTGACGAACGATCTGCCAGTGGACCGCCGCTTGTACTGGCTGCTGACCGCAATCTTTGCCATCGGCGCGATCATCATGACTGCTGTTTCGGTGCAGCTGGTAGCGGTACTGCAGGGCCAGGGCCATTCGCTGGCGGCTGCCATTGGCCTGAGTGCCTTGCTCGGGCCAAGCCAGGTGGCGTCGCGGGTACTGCAGATCATCGCCGGCAAGCGCCACCCGATCTGGACTGCACTGGTGTCGTCGGTGCTGGTCGCAGTCGGCCTGACGCTGGTGGCCGTGGCGCCGGGCGTGACCGCGCTGGGCCTGCTGCTGTATGGCTGTGGCAATGGCTTGCGGGCGATTGTCAGGGGGCTGCTGCCGCTGGCCCTGATGCCGCCAGCCCAGTATGTTGCGCTGATGGGCAAGATGTCGCGCCCCTCGTTGGTTGGCCAGGCACTGACGCCCTTGGTGGGTGGCTACCTGTTCCAGCACTTCGGCGCGACGGGTGTACTGGCAACGCTGTCGGCACTGGCATTTACCAGTGTCGTACTGGTGTTGCTGGTGATGCATGGCCTCCCGCGGCAAACGGCGTGATCACGCGCCACTCATTTGGCTAGCAAGGACGAACACGATGTCGGATGCACCACGTAACCCGTTGCTTATCGCTGGGCCGGCCGGCCAGATCGAGCTGCTGATCGACCACCCCGCCGGGCCGCCCAAGGGGGTGGTGGTGGTCAGCCACCCACAACCGCTGCTGGGCGGCACCCCGCGCCATATTGTGCCGCTGACCCTGGCGCGGCAGCTGTGCGCAGCCGGTTGGCAAGTGGTGCGGCCGAGTTTCCGTGGGGTAGGGCAGACACAAGGTGCGCACGACAAGGGTATCGGCGAAGCGCAAGACTGCATCGCGGTCATCCGGCACTTCTGCCAGGAGTTGCCGGAGCTGCCAATAGCCTTGGTAGGGTTTTCTTTTGGTGCCTATGTGTTCGCCCGTGTGGCCTGTGCGCTTGAAGGGCAGTTGCAGGCAGTGGCGTTGCTGGGGCTGCCGGTGGGTGATGTGCCTGGTGGGCGCTATTACGAGCCATTGCCGGTGCCTGCGGATTGCCTGCTGCTGCATGGCGAACAGGATGAAATGGCGCCGCTGGCCAACCTGTTGCAATGGGCAGGCCCGGGGCAACGGGCGGTGTCGGTTTATGCAGGTGCCAACCACTTTTTCAAGGGCTGCCTGGGGCGGGCGGCTGAGCAGGTGATCGCCCATCTGGCATTGAAAACCGGGCGCTGACAGGAACACCTGCGTCGGTCTGGCACCGGCGTTGCCAGTGTTCGCGGCTAAAGCCGCTCCCACATCGGTCGCGCTCGCTTCAAGGCATGCGCCAACCTGTGGGAGCGGCTTTAGCCGCGAAAGGGCCGGAACAGGCTAGCCTCACCGCTCCAGGTAATGCGTCTGCGCAGCAAAGTCGATGAACCGCTTGCTGGCCAGCGAGAGGTATTCCCCCGAGCGCCAGCACAATCTGAAGCTCATCTGCTGCGCGGGCCGGAACGGCACCCCGACAATGCCCGGCGTGCGTTGCTGGACCGAGCGCAGCAGGGTCGCCACCCCCATGTTGTCCAGCGCGGCCTGCACCACCAGCGAGACGAAGTTGCTCTGTAACGCCACCTGGTAAGTGATGCCATGTTCGGCGAAGAACGCGTCCAGCAGGTGACGTTGAACGAATGTGCGGTCGAACACCACCATGTCGGTATTGCGCAGGTCTTCCGCCGTGAGGAAGGCCTTACCGGCATAGGGGTGGTCGGGGTGCATGCACGCGAGCATCTCGTCACTGCCCAGCAGGATCGATTCCTTGTCGGGGGGCACGCGCCTGGACTCCAGCAATGCCAGGTCGATTTCCCGTTGTTCCAGGCGATGGCCAATGTCCTCGGCACTGCCTTCGAACACGGTCATGGCAATGCCTGGAAACAGCCGGCGGAAGGCATTCATCAACCCGGGCACATAGTGCAGGCCGAACATGGGCGGGATGCCCAGGCGCACTTCGCCGCGCTTCAGGTCGGCCATGTCACGTAGCTCTTGCCGGGCAACATCCATTTCGCGCAGCGCGGACGCAATGCGTGGCAGGAACTGTTCGCCCTCGGCGGTGAGGATGACTTTGCGTGTGGTGCGGTTGAACAGGGTCACGCCCAGTTCTTCTTCCAGCCGGGTTACGGCCATGCTCAGCGCAGGCTGGGCGATGTGCAAATGCTGCGCAGCCTTGGTGAAGCTGCCCTGGCGCACGATCTCGACGCAGCAGCGCAATGCCTTGAGGTTCATTGAGGCGTTCTACCATTCATAACGAACTGTGATGCTAAGCATCATAACAATATATTTATTATTATTAACCAGAGGGCCTACGATGCGCGCCACTGAGACATCCTGCAATATCTCAGTCACGCAGCGAAATAAAGCTGCAATCCCACAAAGATTTTGAGGTAGTACCCCAAATGGCCAAGGCCGCCGATGTCGTTGTGCAATGTCTGGAAAACGAAGGTGTCGAGTATGTGTTCGGCATTCCTGGTGAGGAAAACCTCGACCTGCTCGAATCCCTGCGCAAGTCGAAGATCAAGCTGGTACTGACCCGTCACGAGCAGTCTGCAGGCTTCATGGCTGCCACCTACGGCCGCCTGACCGGCAAGACCGGCGTCAGCCTGTCGACCCTCGGCCCTGGCGCCACCAACCTGGTTACCGCCAGCGCCTACGCCTACCTGGGCGGCATGCCGATGATGATGATCACCGGGCAGAAGCCGATCAAGAAGTCCAAGCAGGGCCGCTTCCAGATCATTGACGTGTGCGGCATGATGGACCCCATCACCAAGTACACCCACCAGTTCGCCTCGGCCGACAACATCCCGGCCCGCATGCGCGAAGCCTTCCGCCTGGCTGAAGAAGAGAAGCCAGGTGCGGTACACCTGGAACTGCC
>NZ_SSOI01000046.1:0-3413 GCF_029873175.1 Pseudomonas sp. BN505 | reverse complement strand
TCAAACAGTGGCGGGACCAGGAGTACCGCTACGATCCGTGGGGCAACCTGATCGAGAAGCGCTGTGGGCACAGCAAGCTGCAGAACTTTAGCTATGACTGCGAGAACCGGCTGGTGCGGGCGGAGACGTTGGTCAATGGCAAGCTCGAAAGCCGAGGCGAGTACCGGTACGACAGCCTTGGGCGGCGGGTGGCCAAGCAGGCGGAAATCAATGGCGAGGTCGAACAGAAGCGCTTCCTCTGGCAGGGGCTGAGGATGCTGCGGGAGGAGACACCTGCGCAGAGCATCTTGTACCTGTACGAGCCGGGAAGCTATGCGCCGTTGGCGCGGGTCGATCAGGTGGAAGGGGAAGGGCAGAAGGTCTATTACTTCCATACGGATCAGATTGGTACGCCGCTGGAGCTGACGGACAGTGACGGGCAGATCATTTGGCAGGCGACGTACCGTTGTTGGGGGGCTGTAGAGCAACTGCCTGTTAATAAGGTTGAGCAGAATCTACGCTTCCAAGGCCAATACTTTGATGTCGAAACCGGACTGCATTATAACACTTTCAGATTCTATGATCCTAAGGTTGGCCGATTTTTGACTCAGGACCCCATAGGCTTGGCAGGGGGCTTGAATATATATTCGTACGCTGAAAACCCTATCCAAGAAATCGATCCGCTGGGGTGGTGCTCTACGAAACTGGGTAATAACATGGGGGCCAGAAAGGGGGATGGAATGGCTAATCATCATTTAATCCCCGAAGAAATAATGAAAAAGCCTCGTTACGAGAAAATGTTTAACAGGCTTCGGTCAATGGGCTTTAATGATGATGGTGCATCCAATGGTATATTTTTGCCGGGTAGTAAGAAGCTAACGCAAAACATTGATCTGCCAGGGCATTGGTCAAGTCATGCTAAATATACTAAGGTCATTGAGTCTAAGATTTCTGCTTTGAATGACGCCTTTAGGGCTGGTAAGGTTTCTGATACGCAATTGGTATTAGGTATAGGTAAAATCCAGAGTTTTGCGAGAGAAAGTCTGGAGAATAATACGTTTGTTGTGGATGCGATCACTGGGAGGCTTTTGTGAGTGGTTCCAATTATTACGTTTTACGCTATGATCCGCAGGACAGTGGCTGCCCAATCGTGTTGTCAGGTTTTTTTAATTGTAGTGAGTTTGAATGGGATCCGTTTGAGCCAAGTCCGCTGGGGCTAAATATAACAAAAAAATATGTTTTAAAGCTGTCCGGGCTTGAAATGGAGTTGTCGGATCTGGAGTTTGATTACTACAGCATCGGTGATACTTATGTTTCGAAAAAATTTTTAGAGGTCTGCGATGAGGTTGGGGGGAAGTATAAGGCTATTCCTTTGGAGATAACCTATAAGGAGCAGTCTAGGAAAGGGGAGTTTTTCATTTTTCTTCCTGGTGAAAGTTTAGCGGCTCTGGATAAGATTGAGTCGGTATTCGAAACATCCAAGGACCTGGAGACCGGTCTCGAAATTGAAAGTCATATTTATACGGGGGCGGTGAATATTGATGCTATAAGTAGGTTTGTGGTTTCCCCAGAGCTGCAGTCGGATATTTTTAGATGTCAAGAAACCTTAGAGCTGTTTTGTAGTGAGAGGTTCAAGTCGGCGGCAACTGGCTTGAAGGGTGTTTCGTTTGAAAAAGTTGATGATAATTATTCGTATGATGCATGGGCTGAATTGAACGATATTTGAAGGCTCTAAGAGCTTTGCGAGGGGCTAGATGTCTTTGATTGTTGCGTGTCACGCCAGACCTTTGAAATTATGCAGCGCGTTGGTGCTGCCTAACAGGCGGCAGTGCCAGCGTTGCTTTTTTAGCACAGCGAGTGTAAGCGAAGTCTTCGCTCGTCAATCTTTAGACGGCGTGTCTCAGGGGGCTATAATACGATGCTTGGGATATATGGCTTTCAAAAAAATCATGTTGTTACCGCGGCAGCTATCTAAGAATGCTGCAAGCAAGTGGGCGAGGTAACTGTTCATAATTTATACAATATTGATTCCCTGCCGAAATGTGAGGAGAGTCACCGGGTGTGAACGGTATATCGAAGCTCTTCCGCGTAATAATACTTCGACCATAGAGAAAAACTGGATGTTTTTCACGATTACGTAAAGAGGTTGAACCAAAGCGGACTATCAAAAGGCTAACTCGCGGAGTCATGGTTGATGAGAGAAAGGGATTGCGCGCAGATGAGTCGCGCTGAATAAAAACTCTGCTAGAGAACCAGCTTGTGGTTAGGAGTCATATACTTTCTATTTCAGATGATTGCCCTGAGAGTTACTGGCTGAAGGTAAAGATGTTGTCAGGTGAAGAATCTGTGGTTTTTAAAGAGGGTGTGGCTGTAAGCAAGGATATAAAAGTCTGCTTCGAGGGATCAAAAAGGGTCAGTGCCTCCAAGCTCTTGAGCTATGATTTTTTTACAGTGACGGGCCCAATTTGATTTCGCCACGGCTCTACGAATTAATGAGGGCAGAAACATTTCTGGTGTTCAGTTTGTGGATGCGGATCTACTGATAGGTGAGGTTTCTATGCTGGTTACAAAGTGTTCAGCGTGATTGATAAATCACCACCTTCTAACTTGAACGAGTCCGTTAGCGAACCGTTGCTTAGCTATATGCCAGATGGCCCTAGATGGTTCAGCAAGATAGTTTTGGATGATGAGGCAATACTTTCTAGTGATGTCGTTAGGGCTGAAGAGGAAAGCTCCGTCATTGTGGTGGCTGCTCGCGTCAAGTCTATTTTTGAAAATGGCTCGGTTCGCGGAGTGCAGTTCAAGGATTAGATATCTTGTCTTCGGGTCTTTCGAGATTTACTTTCTGCATAAGTTTTGTTGTGAGAGTTTGGTGGTGTGATCTTTAACAGTTAAGTATTGGACTGGCTCTGCCAAAGTGTTAGCGGAGCCAGTATTTTTACGGCATATATCGGCTAGCGCATCTACAACCCGTACAAGCAGGTGTACTTGGTGTGCACCGAGGGCGACCACTTCCTGCACTTCACTCGCACACCCGACGGAACATTGATCGACATCAGCGCCACCGGCGGCCCCCGCGTGCACCTGCAGTACGACAACCCGCTGGGTCGCCTAACCGACATCAAGCGCGTGGTGAACAACGAAGCGGTGGAAACGCTTATCACCACCTGACCACGCTGGTGACCCGGGCCAGCTACCCGGATGGCAGCACCTGGCGAGCGCGTTACGACGACAAGGGCAACCTGCTCGCCGAAATCGATGCCCTCGGCCAGATGACCGAGTACCTGAACAGCGATGACGGCCTGCCGCACACCATCATCGACGCGACCTACAAGTCCAAGTACCTGTGGTGGAACACCTTGGCCCAGGTCGAGCGTTATCAGGACTGCTCGGGCAAGAGCACGTACTACCGCTATGACGAGCGCCAGCACCTG